>JAFGBE010000023.1 GCA_016933315.1 Candidatus Auribacterota bacterium | reverse complement strand
TATACGTTATCGTACGTTTTCTGGGAAAACATCCTATAACTAGAATTATAACCCTGTTTTAAGCTGCTATCATAACGTCCGAAGAAAGGGTTATAGGACACATGCTTAATGTGTGTCTTATAACCCTCGGGTATTATCGGATGTTGCGAAAGTTGTTTTGCAGACAGGGAAGAACCATAATTCAGTTTCGTTATCAGACTCATCGGAGATGAATCCGATAACTAGAATTATGGCTTGAGGGAAGGGTTAAATTAAACTTTAAAAAAAGCTGGAGATTATAGGATATTCGAAGTATGTCGTATAATCTCCAAGATATTATCGGATGTTCTATTTTAATTCTAAGTTATGCAGAGCATAGTGCCATAATTCATATACGTTATCGTACGTTTTCTGGGAAAACATCCGATAACTAGAATTATGGCTCGGATATTCCCAAAGAATGCAGAAAGTATATTCTTAAATAGATTATAGGGGGTTAATTTGAATTAAAATAGAACGTCCGATAATATATCTTATGTAAACATAAGCATATAGCGAATATCGTGTAAAAATATGCTTAATTACTTGTGGCGCAGTATGTTGTAAATATGTGGAAAACGTTTGTGGAAATACTGTGGATGGATGCTGTTGATAATAGACGGTTAGCTGTGGATAGTTCCCTGTCTATTGCGGGATATATAGAGCGGCTGTAGGGATTCTATGCTTTTTTTAATGCCTACAGGCTTGATTCGAGGTCTTTGGGGTTTATGTAGGACATTGGCTTATATTTTTTTGTTTTCTTGGATTTGAGCCCCCAGAGAGAGCTTCCTCCCATGCAGATACCCGCTGATTCTATGTTCATCGGGTTGAATGTGCCGTAGAACATTATCAGCCGCTTGTCGGTTTTTCCGACCGGCACCTTGACTGCGGAAAATTCGAGGAGGAATTCTTCGCCCATTATCCAGCTTGCGGTCTTTCTGGCGTCATAGGCCTCGAATACGGATCCGTCGAAGGTGACAACCTTCACTCCCCCATACTGGGTGTCAAAAATGACATCTTTTTTGCCTGTGGTGTTGTTGATATATATCATGCCTATCGTTATGTCGCTTTTTGTAATCCTTTCCCATCTGTGTTCCAGTTCTTTCATATCTTTCGGGTTGAAGAAAGAAACGATGAGCTGGCTGCCTTTGTATTCATAGAGCCAGGTTGAGATTGCCTTTATGTTATCATCTTCGCTTTCATCAGCCGCAAAAGCCGGAAATGACAGCAGGATGGCTGAAAGAAATGTAAGAAAGAAAATTTTTTGCATGTTATAACCTACCCCTTTTTGTGTATCCGTATAAAATGTTCAAAGGACCTGTCATAAGTTTTTTCCGCCTCGTCCGGAAAACAGCATGCCGGCAGTTCTTTCATTGAAAGGTGGTATCTTATGCATTCGCAGCAGATACCCTTCCTGGCGCAGGGTTCGTATGAACAATTGCAGCCGGCCGTGTTTGTCTGCTTGTTTTTACATTCCATATATTTCTCCCCCGCTTTGTAAAAGTTTATAACAACGGTGTGAAATCTGCAAGGAGACTTTACTCTAACAGTTTACTCAGGCGGACCATATCCGGCTTTCGAATTCAACGCCCGGGAGCATTACCTGCAGATGCCCTGATGACGGCACCTGGTCGGTTAAAGTCCCTTTTTCGAATATGGAAACCCGGAGGTCAAGCAGTTTTGTGTTTTTTCTTTCTATGTATTTGAGCGGCACGGCAAATTCTATTATCTTCCCGAAAGCGATGTTGTTTTTCAGGGAAAACTTTTTATCGGTGGACGCGTTTTTGACAGTAAGCTCAAGCGGTTCAAAGCTCAATGTAAGGGCCGCAGACTCTTTCTGGAAATGAGAAAATGAAAAAATCAGTTTGATATCCTCAAACAGTCTTTTTCTGCCTGCCATGTCCTCTGCAGGGTCTATCCTGAAGAACAGGTTTTCCGTGTCAAATCCGTAGTAAAAACCCGTGAACATCGATGTTGCCCTGTGCATAGAAGCGCCGGATCTTTCAAGCGATTGATAATAGGCCGCGCTTCTCCATTCATAGAAATCCGTTATTTCACCGTCGATTACGGGCCGGATATAATCGGACGGTATTTTTATTTCGGGGTTCCTGTCGCTTGTTTCGGTTATGGGCGTATATATATGTCCGGGTATCGGATGGCCCAGGGTTTTGTATATGGAGATTATATTGGCCCTGAAAAGCCCGTCAAAGATGTCATCGAATTCGCTTGTATTGATGTCTCCGTACCACCAGAACCAATCGCTGGCCTCCGCAGTATAAAGCTTTTCGAGCACGGTATTTTTTAGGGCGGCATCACGGTTTTTGGGCATATTTTGCTCAATGACCCTTCTGGCCTCCGCGAGTATGTCCCATGCCTGGTTTTTATACCTGTCCCCTATCCATATCCTGAAATTATGGGAGATCCACGAGCCGGGGAAAATGTTTTTCAGGACTGCTCGCGGCCCCGCACCCAGGATAAAATCCGAGACGGTGGTGCTTTTGAGCCTTTCCGCCTTGCCGAGCTTGGAAAATAACTTATTTAGAAAATCTATTCCGCCTTGCCGGTAATATTCCCACGGGTTTTCTCCGTCCAGGATAATGGAAACCAATCCCGGGGTTTTGGACCCGGCTAAAGTGTCGGATATCGAAGAGATGTTGGCGACAAGGTCGTCGGAAGCTTTGTCCGGGTCCATGCGGCTGTAGACAAAACCGATTTTATCCGAAAGAGCATGGTCCCTGAATATGATGTTTATCTCTGATTCCCCTGCTTCAAGTTTGTAGGGCCGGTACAGGGATTTTTTTTCATAACCCTCTTTTAAAGTCTTATTCAATATCTCTTCATCGGTAGCTGTCCAGATGAAACCGTTCCGGGATAACATGGGTATGATTTCATCGCAGACAGAACCTTCCGAGGGCCATAAGCCCAGCGGTTTCCTGCCGAAATGAAGAGTGTATTCATCAACGGCTTTTGTTATCTGGTTTAAGGCGTCTTCCGGGTAGCGGAAATTATTGTTCGGAAGAACGGTTGCCGGTTCTGATTTAACGGCATATTCAGTATCAATCAATAAAGGCAGGATAGGATGGTTGAACGGGCTTACACTGATTTCAATTTGTTTCCTGTCCTGTAATTTTTTATAGAGCGGTATGACCTTGGCGATTATTTCAAACTGTGTTTTTATGATATCGGTTTTATCTTTTTCGGTGAAGGAGCGCCCTTTCTTCCTTAATTCGTTCAAATACGGGTAATCCTTTACCGCGTAGTGGCCCATCCATGCGAGATTGAACCAGACCTGTAAATCCAGGATATCCCGTGTTGAGACATTTTCCGCGTAGGTTAGAGCATCCTGCGGGGATTTTATCTGTTTGCGGATCTGGAGCAGGTCCCTGTATCCGGGAAAAGGATCTGACATGGTCTCCCAGTTCAGTGAAAAAAAGTTCCACAGTATTTCCTGTTTTTCTTTTTTGCTGAGTTCGGATGCGGGTTTCAGGGAAAGGTCGAGGAACGTTTCTTTTATTTTACCGGAAGCGTATTCCGAAAGTTGCTTGAGGAGCGAACCCGAGAAGTTAAACGTTGAGCGGAAACCGGGCAGCTCTTCATGCAGCCTTGCCATATCATAATATCCTTTTACGGCATGAAGCCTGACCCATGGAAGCATGTAAAGACCCGTTTCGGGATGTTTATAACACGGTTGGTGCATATGCCAGAGGAAAGCGACGTGTAGGCTGCTCAATTTCATATCTCCCGCAGAAATTTAGCGGCTTCTTCCGGCGGTGTCGAATTGATGAAAAAGCCTGTTCCCCATTCAAAACCTGCCGTCTTGGCTATCCTGGGAAATATTTCTATGTGCCAGTGGAAGCTTTTGGAGAAGTCGGACTGCAGAGGGGATGTGTGTATGAGCAGGTTGTACTGGAAGTCTTTTAACGCCCTGTGCAGCTTATTGAGCGTGTTCTTTATTGTCATGCTCAGATGTTTGATAGACGTTTCCCCGCTTTTATCGAAATCGGCCTCGTGATTTTTGGGGATAATCCATGTTTCAAAAGGAAACCTGGATGCGTACGGGCAGAATGAAAGGAATCCGTTATCTGATTCGATTATCCTGGACCCTGTTTCCTCTTCCTGCCGGATGATGTCGCAGAAGACGCATTTTCCGCGGGCCTTGAAATAATCCTGTGATCCCGCCAGGTCTTCCATTGCCCTCTTGGGTATGACGGGCATCGCGATTAATTGAAAGTGAGGATGTTTCAGGGTCGCTCCCGCTTTCGGCCCCACATTTTTGAAAACAATGATATGCTGGAGCCTGACATCGTTTCTCAGGTCGGATATCCTGTTTTGTATGGTTGCCAGTAGGCTGTATATCTTTTCTTCGCTAAACTGGTGTAAATCTTTCATGTGGTCCGGGGATTCTATGATCAGTTCGTGGGCTCCGGTGGCGCTCATGGATTCGTATATGCCTGTTTT
>JAFGBE010000158.1 GCA_016933315.1 Candidatus Auribacterota bacterium | reverse complement strand
TTATAAGGCCGAATCCCGTCTCCAGGAAAGGAAGTATGCCCATAACTATAAAAGGAGCTGCCATCCCTGAAGAGAAACCTATCCCCGCCATGCTCAGGGCCTCCTCAATATTCGATCCTCTCACTATTTCCATGGCAAGAACCGTAACAAACATAGAGACAGCCGTGAGAAAACCGGCTCTTATAAGGCCGGAACGATATCTGACGCCTACAACGGAAGTAATAGCCACCATGCCGCCGATTATACCGGCAAACGCGACAGTTATGTTGCCGGATACCAGAGAACAGAAAATACTCGCGATGAGCGTCGTAAAAAGAGCTATCCTCGGGTTCACAAGCATAGCAAGCGTTATGGATATAACAGCAGTGGGCATTATAAAATCAGAAAAACCGAGATAAATGACAGTCTTGTACATAACTCCAGCAAGAACAAAAAGTATTTCTATCATAAAAAGAACTTTGTTGTTGCTGAATATATCGGGCTGAAACTCCCTGAGATAAATCCCGGCGGCGGATATCAACATCAGGACAATAACTATCTTCCCCAGAAGGATAATATATTTCCCTTTTAAAAATTCTTTCGTGAAAGCCAGTTTATAATAGGCCTTAAGCATTTCTATCTGTTTTTCCGTGACTGTCGTGCCTTTTTTCACCAGGACAGTGTTCTCCGGAACTTTTTCAACGACCTGTTGGACAGACAAAGCCGCTCGCTCCCTCTCTTCTTTCGTGATTTCAGAACTGTAAGAAAGGTTGGGAACAACGCAGCCGGCAAATATTTTCACCACCGGGTCTCTGATTCTCCTGTCATCGGGAAAATACTTGTCAACTATCTTTTTTATATCCGAAATGAGTTTCGCGCGGACGTATACATCCGAAATATTCTTGTCTTCAAACATATTTCCCGACTTAATACGCACCTTCTGAAAATCACCCGTCTTTTCTATCTTCAGTCTGTCATCTATGCTCATGACTCCGCTCTGGTAAATATCCTTGATAGCGGAGTTAATTCCGTCTTTCAGCGATGAGGGGTTGTCTTTTTTCAGGAGAAGAATTATCTCGTCATCGGACAGGTCAAAAATATCCTTTGATTTTATCGCGGCAAGTTTTTCTTCGATGGTAATAGAGCCGTCAAGCGATATGCTGCCAAGCGTCTCAAAAAAAGAGTTTATTTTTTTAATGTTTGCCTGTTCGACGTTAATATCCCTGACACACACCGGCGGGACCGATTTCATTATCTCGCTTCTCGTTTCTAAGGTCTTTTGCTTGTCGACGTACTCAAAAGCATACCCGGAAACAATACTCCTGCTGCTTACCTGCCCTTCTTTTAACGGTATCCTGACAAAGAAATCATCCCACAGGACAATCAAAGACAACAAAATCAGGGAGCTTAAGCCCATTAGAACTTTGAGAAATGATCCTCTATTAAAGGACTGGGGGGGCGGGGTCTTGTGATTTTTATTATTGTTCATCTTATATTATTTGGCGCCGTTATTCCTCTGCTCACCGTTAAGATAAGCCTTGATTATCTTCTGTACAAGCTCATGACGGACAACATCCATGTCCGAAAAATACACAAATGAGATGCCTTCGATATTCTTTAATATTCCCTGGACATGTATAAGCCCCGACATTTTATCAGTCGGCAGGTCTATCTGGGTTATATCTCCGGTAATCACCGTCTTCGAATCAAACCCCAGTCTTGTCAGAAACATTTTCATCTGTTCCCGCGTGCTGTTCTGGGCCTCATCCAGTATCACAAACGAATCATTAAGAGTCCTGCCTCTCATAAAAGCAAGAGGGGCAACCTCAATTATGCCCCTTTCAAGGCATTTTTGTATCCTGTCTATTTCCATCATATCATACAAAGCATCATAAAGAGGCCTGAGATACGGGGAAACCTTTTCATAAAGGTCTCCCGGAAGAAAACCCAGGTTTTCCCCCGCTTCAACGGCCGGCCTAGTCAGAATAATTCTGCTTACCTCGTTCCTGGCTAGAGCTGAAACGGCCATAGCCATCGCAAGATATGTTTTTCCCGTTCCCGCCGGGCCGATACCGAAAACAATATCATTTCCGGCTATCGCATCAATGTATTGCTTCTGAACCTCAGTTTTCGGCCTTATATATCTTCTTCTGGACGGAACCTCTATTTTCGTAGAGTAAATCTCCTTAAGCTTATTATTCCCTGACCCGACGATATTTATAAGATAATTTATATCTTCTTTTTTGATTGATTCGCCGTCATTTACCGAATTTTCAAGGTTTTCTATCAATTTTCTTGTCTTTTCGATACTTTCTGCGCTGCCGGATATTTTGAGAAAATTATCCCTCGCGACAATTTTCACATTAAAAGCTTTCTCGACAAGCAACAGGTTATTCTCGTCGTGAGCGTATATTTCCCTGAGCAAAGCGGGGCTTTCGAAATCAATTTTCTGTTCTGTCATATCCTCAATATCCCAATATTAAAAAACACAAAGCCCTTAGCCAAAAAAAGAGTTGCTAAGAGCTTCGTGTATTTTTTCTTCACTAATCTCTGGGGATAACAAGAACCATCCCTGGTTTTAAGTCTTTTGGATCGTTAAGTTTGTTTCTGTTAGCGTTAAATATTCTCTGCCATTTTGTCGGGTCGCTGTAAACTTCGCTTTTGCCTGATATTTTCCAGAGGGTATCGCCTTTTTTCACCACATAGGTGTCCTGCGCAGAAGCAGGAACCGTATTTACATCTTCTTCAATATATATATCCTCGGATACGTCAACAAAATCTTCCGCAGCTTCCTCATGTATAATTTCCTTAACGGTAGTCGTCTGATAATAACTTTCGTCCCTCTTGTGCCCTACCGTTCTTTTCCCGCCCTTGCTGCCTCCGACATACGTAACGCTGGGCTCAGACGATGATTGCTGCCCCCATTCATATGAAGCGCATCCCCCGACAACAAATACAAAAAGAACCAGAAGAGAATTAATAAAACCTCTTTTCACCTTGTCAACCTCCTTAAACCTTAATGTAAAGGTTTTTTAATTTATTAAATTGTATCATCAAAAAAACAAATATTCTACAACTTTTATCCCTATTCTTCTTTATCCTCTATCCTGATACCAAGCTCTTTAAGCTGTTCTTTTTTAACCTCGGACGGAGCTCCTACCATCAGGTCCTGCGCTTTCTGGTTCATCGGAAAGGCTATAACTTCCCTGATATTGGGGGAATCACTGAATAACATTACGATACGGTCTATCCCCGGCGCTATGCCGCCGTGGGGAGGTGCCCCGTATTTAAAAGCCTTTATCATATGTCCGAAATTTCTGTCAACTTCATCTCTTTTATAGCCTGCTATTTCAAATGCCTTGTACATTATTTCAGGCTTATGGTTTCTTATGGCTCCGCTTGAAAGTTCAACCCCGTTACAGACGATGTCATACTGAAAAGCCTTTATATCAAGAGGATCTTTATTCAGCAGGTCGTCCATACCACCCTGGGGCATCGAAAAAGGATTATGCGAAAACTCAATCTTTTTCAGGTCTTCGTTATATTCATACATCGGGAAATCCACAACCCAGCAAAACGCCATGACATTTTGCGGTATGCAATTAACGGCTTTTGCAAAATATGTCCTCATAAGCCCCATTATGTTACAGGTTTTATCCCATTTCCCCGCCCCGAAGAAAACGGCATCGCCGTCCTTAAGCTCCAGAGTGGATAAAAGCTGATTTTTCTCTTCCTCCCCGAAAAATTTTAATATGGGGCTTTTCAGCTTCCCGTCTTTCATCGTTATATATGCTAATCCTCCTGCCCCCAATTCTTTCGCATAGGCTTCGGATTTATCAAAAAATGACCTCGGACTGTCTGCAAGTCCGGGAACAACAAGCGCTTTAACCGTTTTGCCTTTTGAAGTATTGTTTTGGAATGCTTTGAATTCGGAATTTCTGAAAACCTGTGTTACATCCTTCATTTCGAGCCCGAATCTTATATCCGGCTTGTCCGTCCCGAACTTATTCATGGCTTCCTCATAGGAAAACCTGGGAAAAGGTTTAAACATTATCTGTTTATCGGAAAGTTGTTCCGTCATCTCAATAAAGAGATTTTCAACCACACTGAAAACATCTTCCTGCGTGCAGAAAGACATTTCAAGGTCAAGTTGATAAAATTCTCCGGGAGACCTGTCCGCCCTTGAATCCTCGTCTCTGAAGCACGGGGCTATCTGGAAATACCTGTGAAAACCGGATATCATCAAAAGCTGCTTGAACTGCTGCGGAGCCTGCGGCAATGCGTAAAACTTGCCTTTGTGTATCCTGCTCGGAACAAGGTAATCACGGGCGCCCTCGGGGGAACTGCATGTGAGGATCGGAGTGCTTATTTCGGTAAACTCGCGCGACGAAAGGTGCTGCCTGATAAAATTTATGATTTTCGAGCGGTAGATTATGTTCTTATGAAGAGCTTCCCTCCTCAAATCCAGAAACCTGAATTTTAAGCGTAACTCTTCACCCACATTCTCCTCATCGGCTATCTGAAAAGGCAGGACTTCAGCCGAAGATTCAACCTCAATGCCGGTCACCGAAACTTCAATTTCGCCCGTGGCAAGTCTGGGGTTTACCGTTTCGGGAGACCTTTCTACAACATCACCGTCAACCGATATTACGCTTTCAACCCTCAATCCATTAACGATGCCATAGGGCCCCTTGTTCTTTTCCGGGTTAAAAACCAGCTGGCAGATACCGGTATGGTCCCGCAAATCAACAAAGATAAGCCCGCCGTGGTCGCGCTTTCTGTGTATCCATCCCGCCAGTCTGACTTTTTTGCCCAGATATTTCTTATTAAGCCCGCCGCAATATTCGCTTCTATACTTATTGTTCATAATTTACACACCGAACATCTTCTTTAAATTTTCAAGATCCCCTGATTTAATTTCTTTTTCATCCCCGGTTTCCATATTTTTCAGCCTGTACTTGCCTTCCTCTATTTCTCTGTCGCCTATAATAAGAACATAAGCCGCGCCTGACTTGTTGGCGGCTCTCATCTGGGCTTTAAGACTCTTTCCGAAAACGGCGCCCGCTCTTATATCAAGGATATTCCTCAAATAAGACAGTATAGGAAGCACTTCCTTATAAGCTTTTTCTCCCTGAAAAACAACAAATATTTCCAGCTTTGACCCGTACTGCTTTCCGGGATTCTGGCTTTTCATGGCTAAAATGACTCTTTCTATACCCGAACCGAACCCGACCGCAGGTACATCGGGGCCTCCAAGGTCTTTTACCATAGAATCATATCTTCCGCCGCCGCCCACCGAATTCTGGGCGCCCAATCCGGATGCCGATACCTCAAAGACAAAAGTGGTGTAATAATCAAGTCCACGCACCAATTTCGGGTTTTCCGAATACTTTATACCGTTAACATCAAGCAATTTCTTTATTTCACCGTAATATCGCTTGCAGTCAGGACAAGAGCTTTCTCCCGTACCGGGAAAACCCTTCGTTATTTCCGCACAGGGTTCTTTTTTGCAATCGAGTATCCTCAATGGATTTGATTCATATCTGGAGCGGCAATCATCGCACATCTTCGGCAGGTCGGGTTTAAAATATCTTTTAACACCGTCCCTTATCAAACCCCTGCACTCCGCTTTGTTGCAGCCTACGTTATTTATGTTCAAATCGTATTTGATTCCAAGACGGTCATATATGCTCGACAGAAGAAGAACTGTCTCAACATCGGCAACAGGGTCTCTCATGCCGAAATATTCCGCGCCGAACTGGACATGCTGGCGGAACCTGCCCGCCTGAGGC
>JAFGBE010000022.1 GCA_016933315.1 Candidatus Auribacterota bacterium | reverse complement strand
AGTCAAAAGCGCTTTCCGGAAGTTAACTCTTAAGTACCATCCCGATAAATGCGGAAAAGGAAATAAAAAGCAGAGTGAAGAGATGTTTAAAAAAGTAAAACGGGCAAAGGATATTATAGAAGCTTATTGTTTAAACTACAGGATTCCTTTTACTGAGAAAGAAGTCAGGAAAAACGCGGCCGAAAGAGATGAGACCGAATATTCCGAAAGGTTTTACGACGGCTGGTTTTAATATTGGAGCGCATAAACGGAAACGGACATGGGTTCGGAAAACGTTTTTGACGAATATTTTGAGAAATATGACGCATGGTACGACAGAAACAGGTTTGTTTATTTGTCGGAACTCAAAGCTATAAAAAAAGTTTTGCCTAAAAAAGGGAAAGGGCTGGAAATAGGCGTCGGGACGGGCAGGTTCGCTTCGAAATTAGGCGTTTCTTGCGGGATAGATTCTTCGGCTAAAATGATAGCTCTCGCCAAGATGCGCGGAGTGCCGGCGCGGATTGCCGCAGCGGAGAAACTGCCTTTTGGCAAAAATTTTTTTGATTACGCGCTTATGGTTGTGACTCTTTCTTTTGTAAAAAACCCCCAGGCCGCTATCAGGGAATGCGCGCGGGTTTTAAAAGATAACGGCAAGCTTATAATCGCGATAATTGATAAGAACAGTTTTCTTGGCAGGTTTTACCGGCGCAAGAAAGGAATATTTTACAAGCACGCCAGGCTTTTATCTCCGGAAGAAACAGTTTCTTTGATGAAAAAATCCGGTTTCCGGAAGTTTGTTTTTTACCAGACGATTTTTCGTCCGCTCGATGAAATAAAAAGATTAGAGCCCGTAAAGAAAGGATACGGAGAAGGCGGCTTTGTGGTGATACGCGCCGGCCGTTTGTGAGTGTTTGTAGCGGCAAGGTCAGAAATATTTATTAACTGTGTCGCGCCAGTTTTTATCCCAGCCTTTGCTGTGCGTGTTACCCTTGATTTCGATGATGCTGAAATTTTCCGGCGTCGGCGAAATTTTTTCGCGGTAGCTTTCGGCGACTGAGGGAGGGACAACCGTATCCCTGCCTCCCACGAAATGCACCTGTTTGATCTTTTTCAGTTTATCCGGAAAATCCGCGGGGTTTAAGGATCCTTCGAGAGGCGAAACATTGTGAAGCTTCGTGTGGAAATCAGTATCCAGGTTGCCCGCGACGGTGACAAGCAGGATAACATCATCCCTTCTTGTGGCGATCAGCGCGGCCAGGGCGCCGCCGCCCGAGTAACCTATTAAGATTATATCCCTGAGGTTATTTTTGCCTTTTACCTGCGAGATTATTTCGTTTATGTCGCTGACCACTTCATCTGAATACCTTCGGGTGGTCCAGTATTTTGACTGGTCTTCAAAGGATCCGGCCGATTCATAATACTGATATGGCCTTGCGATGTATAAGATATTCGGAGACGGGTCGCTTGAAGCCAGCTTTAGCCCTAACGGGTTTCCCGGAGTGGGGTTGGATGAGACCATTGTGCGCTTTATATATGCCTTTCCGTCCCCTTCAATATAAACATGAAGAGGTTTTTTTCCGTCCGATATTCTCTGGAAGGTTATGAGGCTGAAATTTTTTCCGGCGGCGGCGTTTTTCTGCAAGGATGCTTTTTGCGCTATCGCATCAGCCTGTTTTATCCGGTTGTTTAACGAAGCGCAGGACACGCATATTAAAAGCGCGCAGGCGGAAGCGGCAATAAAAAGATATTTGCTGTATTTCACTGGAAGCAATGATTCTCCGGTTTAAACGCGATGTTATTTTCAAAAATTGATATAGTATTAATATAGTAGTGCCGGCAGGGGTGATTTTCAAGTATATTAAAAGAGGTGTAAGATGAACGTAAAAATCCTTTTCGACAAAGAAAGCAAAAATAAAAAACTGCGCGTGGGATGGGGAGTTTCTTTTCTCATTAATGAAACAGTATTATTTGATACGGGGGAGGATGGCGCGTGGCTTCTGGATAATATCAGGCTGCTGGATGTGGATATCAGCAAAATAAAAACGGTTGTTATTTCCCATGAGCACTGGGACCATATCGGCGGCCTCTGGGAGCTGCTTGGGGAGAAAAAGGGGATTAAAGTCTATATTTGCCCCGGTTTCAGCGATGAGTTTAAGGCGAAGGTTAAAAAATCAGGCGGCGCGCCTGTTGAAGCGAAAACCCTAACGGAAGTGGATAAAGATATTTTTGTGACTGGGGAAATAGAAGGAAAGTATAAGGGCTGCTATATGCCCGAGCAGGCTCTCATCTTAAAAACAGCCCGTGGCATCTCTGTAATCACCGGCTGCGCGCACCCCGGAATAATCAAAATGATTAAAAAGGCGAAAAGCCTTTTTCCTCAAGAAGACATCTATTCCGCGCTGGGCGGTTTCCACCTGCTTGATGAAAACGGGGAAACAATAAAAAACATCGCGGGCGAATTCAGGAAGCTTGGCGTGAAGAAAGCCGGCCCCACCCACTGTTCCGGGGAAGAAACCAAAAGGATATTCAGAGAAGAATACGGCAAAGATTTTATTGATATAGACGTCGGCGGCAGCAAATCCTGTTTTTGATGAGGGCCCCGTCGCCTAATCGGCGGCTTCAGGCGTGCCTGTATTTGATTACTTTCACCTTCTCCATAGTGATTAAGCCTTCGGTCACTGTTTCATCTAGAAAAGGTATTATCTTATTAAGGTTCTCTTCCGTATCGACAATTTCAATTATTATGGGAAGGTCTTCCGAGAGCCTTAAAACTTTTGCCGCATGCATCCGGCTGTCCGCGCCGTAACCCATGATGCCCCGGAGGACGGTAGCCCCCGCAAGCCCCAGTTTCCTCGCTTCCAGAACTATCTGCTCGTACAGGGGTTTCCCATTATGTTTGTCGCTTTCACCTATAAGTATCCTTAACAGCATTCCTTCTTCGGGCAATTTCATCTTATAGACTCCTTCTTATTTTATGATGTTTAAAATGTAACGTGTAAAAACGTAGCCTGCGAAAACACAACCAAGACCCAGGACAAGATTAGACAGAATATTCAGGAAAAAAAATCCGTATTCACTATCACGGAATAAATTGAGGCTTTCCAGCGAAAAAGAGGAGAAAGTCGTGTAAGAACCGAGGACTCCCACCAGGAGCAGGAGCCGGGTATTCTGTGAAACAATGGTTCCCTCGAAAACAGCCCATAAGATTCCGATTATAAGAGAGCCCGATACATTGACAATTAGTGTCCCCCAGGGCAGGATATTTGGGAAAATACGGTGTGACCAGCCGGAAACGATATAACGCAGCATGGCTCCGAGCGCGCCTCCGACAGCAACATAGAAAAACCTTAACATACAGATTGCCTCCTTTGTTCTGTAGGAGTTATCAGCCTGTTAAGGCGGTTAACGGCGAACCCCATCGCCGGAAACTGGATTATATCATAACAGCCTATCGATGGAGAAAATATTTAAGCCAGAGGTAGACCGCGCTTATCAGGATTGACTGGGCCATAAAAGGGAACCCGTACTTCGAAAAAGTTAAAAAACTTATATGATGTTTGTTCCTTTCGCTGATTTTAGCCATAACTACATTAGCTGTCGCGCCTATCAGTGTGCCGTTCCCCCCGAGGCATGCCCCGAGCGCAAGGGACCACCATAGCGGCTGGGCTATCTGTGCCTGTATCTGGGGGTCGCTTGTAAGCCCGCAAGAAGCAGTCAGATAAAGAATCAACTGCTTGACCATAGGTATCATGGTTATGACAAAAGGTATATTATCCAGGCAGGATGATATCAGCGCGCTGCCGATAAGGATTATCATGCATAGAAGGAACATATTCGTGCCGGCAAGGTTTATAACGCCCTGAGCCACCAGTTGTATGGCTCCCGTATATTCAAGCCCCGCGGTTATTATAAAAAGCCCGATAAAGAAAAATATGACTCCCCATTCGACGCGCATAAAAGTCGAATCTATTTCAGACTTGCAGACAATTATCATAAGCATGCTGCCGCCCAGCGCGATGATGCCCGGTTCGATATCGGTGATTCCGTGGGTCAGGAAACCCAGGAAAATCAACCCTAATACCCATAGGGCCCGTATCATATTGGGCCTGTCTATTATGGCTAAATGGGGAATAGCTTCGGTGACTCTTGATTTAACGTTTTCGGAAACACGGATTTTTTTGCGAAAGATAAAATATACCGTGCCGAGAAAAGCCAAAAAGATGATAATTGTTACCGGAGTTAAATTAATGAGGAAATCATTGAAAGTCAGATTAGCCTGTAACCCGATAAGTATATTGGGCGGGTCTCCGATTAAAGTCGCCGTTCCGCCGATGTTTGAAGCAATGACCTCACAAATGAGGAAGGGAACAGGGGATATCTCTAAAATACCGGCTATAAGTATAGTCACGGGAGCCAGCAGGATAATTGTTGTAACGTTGTCTAAAAACGCGGAAAAAACCGCGGTTATAACGAGAAATAATACCATTATGACTATAGGCTCCCCTTTGGAATGTTTTGCCACGATTATTGCCATCCATTCGAAGAAGCCTGTCTTTGACAGTATATAAATGCACGTCATCATTCCGACAAGCAGGAAGATCACATTCAGGTCTATCGCCGCGATGGCATTCTCGAAAGGGACAAGATGGAGAGCCAGCATTAAAAACGCGCCGATAAGCGTCACCACGGTTTTTTCCAGTTTTTCGGATGCGATAAAAATGTATACTACGGCAAAGATAATAACTGAAAATATCATATTCATAAGAATATCCTTTATTTTTAGAAAAACAGGACTTTATCTATAATGCTGAACCTGTCTATCTCGCCTTCGAGTTTCCCGTGGTTTACGACAAAAAGTTTCTGGTTATTTTTTACCGCAAGCAGAAAGACTATCTCCAGCAGAGTCGCGTCTTCGGCGACGGTTATACAATTTTTGTTAGTGAGAGCTTCGACTTTGAGGTCTTTTTTTATCTTGAAATATTTTTCGAACGGGTCCAGATTTTTGACGAAGGAAACCGTATGTAATTGCTTGAAAAAGTCCGGTACGCCGTAAGTAAATATATCGAAACATGAGATCTGCCCGCGCAGGTTGTTGTTTTCATCCACTACCGGCAGGACATCAAGGTGGTTTAAATGCATAATCCTGGTTGCTTCCTCGATGCTTGTCTCAAGGGTTACGGACGATTTTATGGGCCTTGTGATATCGCGGGCGCAAATACTTTTCTGGGTTTCGAGATTGTAATTCCTCAGTGATTCCGCTATTTTCCCGCTGTCATCTTTCCCGAACAGGGTTTTTATGTTCCCCGTGTCTCTCATAAACCTCATTATGGCCGACATCACCTGAAGGATTATATAGTGGTCGTCCTGGGAAGATATCATAACGCAGATAAATTGGACCGGCTTTTTGTCAAGGCTGGCAAAATCTACCGCTTTTTTTGTTATTCCCAGCGCTATGACAAACTGCCCCCATCCCTTTATGCGGGCGTGCGGGAAGGCCATGCCTTCTCCCAGCCCGGTGGTCTGCAGCCTCTCTCTCGCGATAAGCTCTGTATACGCGGTCTCCCTGGAAACAGTTCCGGCGCAATCCGGTTTAACATCGAAAATCTTCTCCGTTATCGCCTTTATAATGTCTTCTTTTGTTCCCGTATCCAGCCCGGGGAGGATAAGTTCCGGAAAAATATATTTTTTAAGGTTAATCATAAGAGCTCCTTCTTTTTTGTTATTTTATTTTACCGAGCAGGCGCAAGATTCCGTCCAGGATTGTAATGGGGTGGGGAGGGCAGCCGGGAATGTATAGGTCAACAGGGATGATAGTATCAACTCCATCGCATGTTTCCGGATGATCCCGGTATATTCCTCCTGATAACGAGCAAGCCCCCACAGCGATTACTAATTTAGGTTCGGGTATGGCATCGTATGTTTTCTTTAAAGCGTATTCCATATTTTTTGTGACGGGCCCTGTTACGAGCAGGCCGTCGGCATGGCGCGGCGACGCTACAAACTGAACGCCGAATCGTGATAGATCAAAAAACAGAGTTGTCAAAACATTCGTATCCAGTTCGCATGCGTTGCATCCGCCCGCGCTTACCTGCCGAAGCTTGAGAGATTTGCCGAAAGCCTTGCATTTTTCATATTGCGTGACGGTAGCGCGTGACGGCCGGTTGCCGGTTACCAATAAATCCTCTTTCCTTGACGCGGCAAGGCTGTGGTTATTGGAAAATGAAATAGGCCCTTTTGCGCAATCCGACTCACATGCTCCGCAGAAAATACACTTTGCCAGATCGACAGAACATTCCTTTTTGCAAGATAATGCTCCGGTCGGGCAGATGTTGTCATGAATTTTTTCCCCGTTTTCGAACTTTGAATTATTGATGACAGGGCACCCCCTGAAGCGGCCAGGCAAGACCGGTTTTTCACGGGGGAACCTTGATGTTTTATAACCCTGTTTTATACGGGCTGAAATTTCTTTTAACATATTATTCCTTTTCTGTTACAGGTCATGGCCGCAATAAGAAAGATTAAAACTCTTATTGCATAAAGGGAAATTCGATATCTGCTCGTTTCTCAGCGCCATCTCCAGCCCTGTCCAGTTATGAAAAGAAGGGTCAACTATCTTATAACACTTGAAAGAACCCTTTTCGTCCGTTATGGCTGTGTGACAGATTTCTCCCCTCCACCCTTCAGTTAAAGAAACAACCATGGTGTTATGAACCAAAGAGCCGCAGGAAATTTTTGTTTCTCCCTTTGGCAGTGATTTAAGCTGATTATTTATAAACTCGATTGATTTTTGTATCTCAAGCCACCTTGTGTAGGCTCTCGCGAAAACATCGCCGGTGTTATATGTTGAAACGGGCAATTGGGCAAGGCGGTATATGCCGTACGGGAAATCAAAACGTACATCGCGCGTTATGCCGCATGCGCGCGCGGGGATTCCCACTAATCCTAAATCTTCTCCTGTTTTTTGCGGGATTTTGCCTGTTCCTTCAAAACGGTCCATAACAGAAGGGGTGTTCCACAATAATTCCACTGCGTTAGTTACATCGGCGGATAGGACTTTCAACCGTTTAAGAAATTCATTGATGTTTTCCTTGTCGATATCAAAGCGGACTCCTCCGGGGCATATCATATTCCGTCCGAACCGGTTTCCGCAGATTAACGCGGTTAAGTTAAGAAAATCACCGCGTATGCGTCCGCAGTAGGAAGAGGTGGGCAGATATCCTATATCGTTTGCCAGCGCTCCCAGATCGCCTGTGTGATTTGCAAGGCGTTCCAGCTCAAGCATAATACCTCTCAATGACTGGGCTCTTGCGCTGACGCTGCAGTCAGCAAAAGCTTCTACAGCCTGGACGTATGCCAACGTATGCCCTATGGTTGTGTCTCCCGCGGTTGTTTCGATGTAATGAACAGTTTTGAGGTCGGGCCCTCCGATGAGAGCTTTTTCTATTCCACGGTGCTGATATCCGAGCGATATTTCGAGATTCAATACTTTTTCTCCGAAGCATTGGAAACGGAAATGGCCGGGTTCAATAATGCCGGCGTGAACCGGACCCACGGCCACTTCATGTATTTCTTCCGACTGAGCCTGTAAAAATACAGTTGGGTTTTGCGGCCTGTGGAGCCGGACAGGCTTTAACCATGGATGATTTTCAGGGATAATGTTCCACTGCTCGGCTATTTCACGTTCAAACAAATGTGCCTGAATGCAATCGGGCGTCAGCGATGGAAAATCTTTTTCTATTTTCTCGCTGGATAAAATATTTAATTTGCCGTTCGCATCATGAGCCAGGACTGCGAAAAGACTGACGGACTGTTTTTTGTCCGGCGCGGCAAAATAATTTACTATCCTCCATCCCTGGCCGCGGAGTTTTAATAATTTATCCTGAAATT
>JAFGBE010000157.1 GCA_016933315.1 Candidatus Auribacterota bacterium | reverse complement strand
CGGTTTCAATTTCCTCAAATTCCCGGCTTTCTGAAAGGATACTCTTCGGTTCATATTAATTTTTATTGACCACAAACCGGAATCCAATCCCCTGTTATAATATCCTGATCAACAGAAAGCAGGGTTTATATTAACAAAAATCAGTGTATTTTCAAGGGTTTTTTAACCAGCGCCAAATTAAGCGCTTGTATCTAATTGTCCGGCACATATATCATCAAGGCCATTTAATGTTTCTTCGAGTTTTTCCCTGTATTGCTCTACCATCTCCGAAGTCATGTTTTCGGGAACATTGACCGGGTCCCCAAACGCAATATGGACTCTGCCGAAAGGCCTTAATAGAATAAATTTATCCCAGCTCTTCAACACCCATTTTCCACTTGCCTCATAGCTAACCGGTATTATTCGCGCCCCTGTCATCTGGGCTATTTTAATGATGCCGTCATTTACCCGGAAAGCCGGACCCCTGGGTCCGTCGGGAGTGATAGCAACATTGTTACCCCCCGTAATTCTTGAAGCTATCTCTTTGACCGCTTTCTGCCCGCCCCTGCTGGAAGACCCCCTCACAACATCAAATCCAAGACTCAGGGCCAGAGCCGTTCCGTAATCTCCGTCCCTGCTCATACTAACGAGTATGGATAATTTTCTGCTCCTGCAGTTGCGTAAATAATAATATGTGTGAAAAAAAAGCCTGTTATGCCAAAATGCGAAGACGTTGCCTCCCTTCTCCGCATACTTATCGAAAACATCCCCGTGCGTCACAGTTACCCTTTTTGTGCTACAGGCCAATCTCAAAAACAGGCCGCAAACAAAACCGAATATCCTAGTTAACAAAGTATGCATGGCTGTATACATCAGAGGTTAAACTGAAGGTTGTAAAGTTTCTTATAAAGCCCTTTTTCATCATTCAAAAGTTCACTGTGGGCACCGCTTTGCACCAGGCGGCCGCGCTCCAGGACAATTATTGAATCAGCGTTTTTAACTGTTGAAAGCCTGTGCGCTATCACAAACACGGTCCTCCCTTTCATCAGGATATTTAACGCGTCCTGCACTAATCTTTCGGACTCTGTATCAAGAGATGATGTCGCTTCATCCAGTATCAGTATGGGAGGATTTTTCAGCAAAGCCCTGGCAATAGTGATTCTCTGCTTTTCACCTCCTGAAAGTTTTACCCCTCTCTCCCCTATTACGGTATCATATCCCTTTTGAAACGACCTTATAAAAGAATCTGCGTTTGCCTTCTTCGCCGCCTCTGTAATATCTTCAAGGCCGAGTTCCCTGTTCCCGTAGCTGATATTATTCGCTATCGTATCATTAAATAATATGGTGTCCTGTGTAACAATACCTATTTTTTTTCTGAGAGATTCAACCTTGAACTGCCGTATGTCTTTACCGTCAATCAGGATAGCTCCTGCGGCAGGATCGTAAAATCTCGGGATAAGGTTTACCATGGTGGACTTTCCCGCCCCGCTCGGCCCGACAATCGCCAGTACCTTGCCTGTCTCAACCTTAACAGAAATAGAGTTAAGGGTATTCTCATCACACCCGCTGTATTTGAATGAAACATTCCTGAACTCAACATTTTTTCTTAAATCGGAAAGCTCGACAGCATCATTCCTGTCCGTTATCTCGGGTTCTTTGTCCAGTATTTCAAACAGCTTTGATGCGGCGGCGGCGGCCCTCTGAACATCCACGTTTGTCTTTGCCAGTGTTTTGGCGGGCTTTAAACAGGATACGACCAAACCGTAAAAATAGAAGAGCCACCCGGCTGTCATGGTGCCGGCGACAACCTGTTTAAACCCGTAAATGCTTATTCCGGCAAGGACAACTATCCCGACCAATTCGACAATAGGGCTCACAAAAGCTTCTTTTTTAACAGCTTTTATCATAAGCCGGTAAAACTTCTGGTTCTCCGCTCCGAACCTTTCTTTTTCATATTCCTTCATATTAAACGCTTTGACTATTCTTATGCCGGTGAGAGTCTCCTGCATTATAGAGCTTATGTCGGCAACCCTGTCCTGTGATCTTGTCGCAAGTTTCTTTATCTTTCTGCCGATTACGGAAATAGGGCCTATTATGGCAGGGGAAATCAGCAAGACCATAAGCGACAGCTTCCAGTCTATGATAAATATCAGAAACAAACATAACAACAGCTGCATCCCTTCAAATATCGATTCCGCGACTCTCCCGGAAAGGCCCTCTCTTAATAAGGAAGCATCATAGGTGATGCGCGACATTATCTCCCCTGTCCTGCTTTCACTAAAATACCCGACCGAAAGATCGTGAATGTGCGCATACACAGCCTCTCTTATATCCCTGACCACACCCTGACCCATTTTCTCCATAAGCACTTTCTGCGCGAATGTAAATATTCCCTTTATCAGCAGTGAGATAAAAATAAATACAATGGCCCCGTAAAGAAGATTTATTCTGTCAATCGTGTTGAGATACCCCAAAAAAGAGTTAAGGATATCTTTGAAAGGGAAATTAAGGGAAGTAGAATCGACAAGTTCTTTGCCCATTAAGACCTTATCCATGATGGGCACCAGGGTCCAGAGCGAAACAATGCTGAAAACAGTCGCTAAAAACATACTTAAAAGCCCAAGGACGAGATACGCGGTGTAAGGCCTTACATATTTGAAAAGCCGGATATATTCTCTCATCGGGCCGCCATATTAACGGCAATCTCAGCCGCCCTTTCGCTTGCGCCGGGAGCGCCCAGGAGCTCTTTTATCCTACCAAGCTTATTTTTGATTTCCATATACTTGTCCTTATTCGCCATTATGCACGAAACCTGCTTTGCAATCTCTTCAGGATTAGCATCGTTCTGAATCAATTCGGGGACGACTTTTTCCTCTAAAACAACATTCGCCAATCCTATATAAGGTATCTTTATAAGTTTTTTTCCGAGAAAATAAGTGAACCAGCTCACCTTATAAACTATTACCATGGGAGTACCGAAAAACCCTGTTTGCAACGTGGCTGTTCCCGATGACGCAATAACAAAATCACTGTGTTTCATTATATCAAAAGTCAAATCCATGCTGATTTTTATTTCCACGGGGCTTTTCTCCGCTTCGCTGCGTATAATCGGTTCAAGCTCCTTTGAAGCACAGCCGATGACATACTGTTTAACCCCGTATTCTTCATACAAGATCCGGGCAGCCCTCAATATCACCGGCAACAGCTTTTTAACTTCGTTTTCCCTGCTGCCCGGTAAAATACCTATGAGTTTCCGGTCCGGGCTGAAACCAAGCATATCGAAAAAAGCTTCTTTCTTCATCCTTTCTTTCAGGATATCCACAAGGGGATGCCCGATAAACTCCACATCCAGAGATGTTTTTTCGTAATATTCCTTTTCAAAAGGAAATATTACCATCAGTTTATCCGCAATCTCAGCCATCTTAACCACCCTGTTCCGCTTCCACGCCCATACCTGCGGGCTGATATAGTAAAGCACTTTTATGCCCATTTTTTTCACAACTTTCGCCAGCCGCATATTAAACCCCGGATAATCCACGAGTATAACCACATCCGGTCTTTCGGACCTTATAATGCCTGCGACAGAAGAAAAAACTTTCCTGAAATACCTGATGTGTCTCAACACCTCGACAAAACCGATAACCGACACCGCCGTCAAATCATAATGTAGGGTTACCCCGTTCTTTTTCATCATAGGCCCGCCGGCGCCGGAGAAAACCGCCGATGGGTCTTTTGCCCTGATCTGTTTCACAAGATTTGAAGCGTGAAGATCACCGGAATGCTCCCCGGCAACTATAAAATATTTATTTCCCATGTTGGCCTTTTTCTATCTGGTCGGCTATTTGGACGGCAACTTCGAGGGCTTTTGCGCCATGTTCTCCGCTTACGACGGGATTTACCCTGTGTTTAACGCAATTTATGAAAGATTCCAACTCTGCTTTCAAGGGCTCCACCCGCTCGAAGGGAATATCCTTTTTCGCTATCCTGAACATTTTCTTCTGATAAAGGACTCCCTGCTGCTTCTCATAATCCAGGGAAATATAAGTATTCGGCTGAAATATCCTGATTTTTCTGAGATTGCGCGGGGAAACCCTGCTGGTAGTCAAGTTAGCTATGCACCCGTTTTCAAATTTTATCCTTGCATTGGCAATATCGGCCGTTTTATGTATCACCCCGACTCCGACAGCTTCTATCCGGCTGATAGGGCTTGGGACCATATTGAGTATTATATCTATGTCATGTATCATAAGGTCCAGTACGGCGCTTACATCCGTACCCCTGGGGTTGTATTTGCATAATCTGTGTGCCTCTATAAACTTCGGCTCGGTCAGAATTTTCTGGAAGCTCATTATCACGGGATTAAAACGTTCTATGTGCCCGACTTGAATTATGCAGCCTTTTCTCTCGGCCATGCCCAGAAGCTCACGGGCCTGGCTTACTTCCGAGGTAATCGGTTTCTCTATAAGAATATCTTTCCCGTACTCAAGAACCTCTTTTGCGATTTTATAGTGAAGAGTTGTGGGGACTGCAATGCTCAGCACGTCAACTTCCCCTAGCATTTTCCTGTAATCCCTGTAAGCTTTGCAGCCGTATTTCTGAGCTAGCTCGGAAACTCTTTTTTTACTCGTATCGGCAATTGCCGTCAGCCTGACACCCTCCAGGCTCGAATATATGCGGGCATGATGCTGCCCCAGATGACCCACGCCTATAACTCCGGCTCTTATTTTGCCAATGCCCATGCCAACCACTTATAAGACTTTCTGGCTGTCAACGCCTATTATTTTAATGTTATTCTTTTCAGCCATATCTATCACTTTTTCCTTATCGAAAAAAACTGTCTTCCCCGCTTCCAAGGCTATAACCTGAACACCGGCTGACACAGCGTTTTTGATGGTTTCCAGTCCGATAACAGGAACGTCAAACCGCATATCCTGCATGGGTTTTGCGACTTTTACGACGACCGTTCCCGACCCGGCGATTCTTCCGCTTCTTTTTATCGTTTCATCGGTGCCATCCATGGCCTCAACGGCAACCACCGACTTATTTTTTACGACCACAGTCTGGCCTATATCCAAACCCGAAATACCTTTAGCCATCCTGATACCGAAATTTATATCCGTCTTCTGGCCACGGCTCAATGTCCTGCCGGTAATTATGCCTTCCGGGGCAATAAGCTCTTTAATAAATATTGTCGAGTCTTCCAGGACTATCCCCTCTTTCTCAATTTCATCCGCTATGCTTTTCAGAACAGTGTCTGCCCTTCTGTCCTTAAGGCGGAAAATCAACCTTATCAGCCTGAAATCCAGACCTATAAAATTTTTTAATACTATCTTGGGATTAATCTGCCCGACCATGACGGCTGATTTTACCCCGCTTTTCCTGAAAATTTTTATCAGCTTCGAAAGTTGTCCCACCTTAAGCCAGTGCAATTCATCAACATATTTTGCCAGTTCTTTCATCGTTTCGCCGTAGAACCCCACGGCGACAATCTTTTTTACGCCCTCCGCCCGGGCCGCTTTTGCAAACTGGATGGGGAACGTATTGTTTCCCGCTATCAAACCTATCTTTTCAGCATTCATAAATGTTCTCTATCTGCAGAATCCTCTTTCCGATGTCTCAATGGCTTTGATAAATTTTCCGATTTCCTCGGAATTGCCGCATTCGATTTTAATTCTTTCAACAATTTTTTGCAGGTTTTGTGTAATCTTTATAATCCTGACGGCTTTTTTCAGGCTGGATATAACTTCAGGTTTTTTGCCGCGCCGCTTCAGGCCTATCGCATTGACCCCGTAAAGGCTGGCAGGATGCCCGTCTGCCATACAAAACGGGAGAACATCCTGAACGACCTTTGAGCATCCCCCTATTATCGAGCCTTCCCCTATTACACAGAACTGATGTATGGCGACAATCCCGCCTATAATCGAAAAATCCCGTATCGTTACATGCCCGGCAATAGCCGCATTATTTGCAATAACTACATTATCCCCTATGACTGAATCGTGGCCAACATGGGAATATGCCATTATAAGACAGTTTGATCCGACGGTAGTCTTGTAATCCCTGGAACTGGCGCTGTTAATAGTTGCGTATTCGCGTATAGTGGTATTGTTTCCTATAAGGACTTCCGTTTTCTCTCCTTTATATTTCAAATCCTGATTGCCGAGCCCTATGCATGCGCCCGGCAGCAAGATACAAGATTTTCCTATTTTTGTTATACCGTCTATGTTGACTGATGATATGAGTTTTGTGCCTTCCCCTACGGTCACATCATCGCCTATGATACAAAAAGGCCCTATTTCAACCCCGTCTTCCAACTCGGCTTTGCGCGAGACAATAGCTGTATCATGGATTTTTTTCATATTAATTAAATCGATCCTGTTAACCGCTTTTTCAGGGATAATCCGGCAATCATGATTCCACAAGGGCAAATTTTAATTCAGCCTCTGAAGCAAGTTCGTCGCCTATATAAGCTTTACCCGACACAATACCGGTGGTGGAGCGCATTTTCAATACATCTATTTCAAGCCTTAGCTGATCACCGGGGACAACAGGCCTCCTGAATTTTGCCTTGTCAATACCCATAAAAAACGCAAGCTTCCCTGCGTTATCGGTTTTTTTCAACATAAGTATACCTGCAAGCTGCGCAAGAGCCTCAATCTGAAGCACACCGGGCATAACAGGCCTTTCAGGAAAATGCCCGTTGAAAAATTCCTCATTCGCAGTGACATTTTTGATGCCGACAGCCCTTTTGTCATCTTCTATCTCAATAACACGGTCAACAAGGAGAAAAGGATACCTGTGGGGGAGAATTCTCCTTATCTGTGATATATCCAGGACTGTTTCCTCGTATCCGGAAACGCTTATTGGAACGGCGGAACGTTCCTTTTTCCTGATGGCGGTATTTATGAGGCGCGCGAATTTTACATTGCTGGGATGCCCGCTCTTAACGGCAATAACATGACCTTTTATCCTATGCCCCGTAAGGAACAGGTCTCCCACAAGGTCAAGTATCTTATGGCGGACAAACTCATCTTTAAACCTGAGGGATTCTTTGCTGTATATAGCATCATCTCCTATGACCACGGCATTGTCAAGGCTCCCCCCTTTTATAAGTTCCTTATCCATAAGCGCCGCCACTTCACTATACAAACAGAATGTGCGGCTCGGGGCGATTTCTTTCTCAAACGTTTCCCCGGTTATGGGTATAGAGAGATACTGGGACCTTATCGCCGGATGTTCGTAAGAAATAGTATATGAAATTTTAAAATTATCCGAAGGCAGCAGAATAAGTATTATGTCCCCCTCGATAACAGAAAGTGTTTCCTTGGGCACAAAATATCTCCTCGGATATTCCTGTTCCACAACTCCGGTTTTGTTTATCATATTGACAAAAGGCATAGCGCTGCCGTCTCCGACAGGAGGCTCATTTGAATCCAGCTCTATAAGCAGATTGTCAATTCCGCATGCAAAAACGGAAGCAAGGACATGTTCGACCGTATGGACTTCTACGCCGTTTTCAGCTATGGTAGTCCCTCTTGTAACACCTACTACATTTTCAACCGACGCCCTTATGGTCGAAGATTCCGACAGGTCTGTTCTTGAAAACTTAATGCCTGAATTTGCGGGCGCAGGCTTGAATGTAATGGTGGTAAGGTTCCCCGTATGAACACCTATGCCAGAAAAACTTGCCTCTTTTGCAATCGTTTTCTGCGCATCCATATTATTCTTCCTTTTTGTTTATCATCTCTATTATATCGGGCGTGATATCAAATCCCGGCTTTTTGTAAAGCATGGCTCTATCCTGGAAAATAAACGTGTATCCCTCTTTCTCCCCTTTTTCCTTCACCACGGCCTCTATCTTCTGGATTATTTCAATGTTCATCTTGTTTTTCATGGCTATGAGTTCCTGCTCAGCTTTAACCCTGGCTTTCCTGAGCTCGGCTATTTTCTGCAATATGAGATTTTCCTTTTCCTGTTTTTCTTTTTCCTTCAGCAATTCCGCTTCTTTCTGCAGATCCCTGATCTCATCGGTCAGATTCCGCAGTTCAGCTTCTCTTTTTTTCTCTTCCTGTTCAAATTTTTCCTGAGCCACTTTTGTCTCTTTATACTCGTTAAAAACCCTTTCAATATCTACATAAGCAAATTTAAACTGCTCAGCGCTGAATGCCCTGCCGCAAAAACAAAATATCGAAAATACAAAAAAGAAAACTAATAACCTTTTCATTTTTCCTCCCTTTTTAAGTAAGCCGCAACTAGAAAGTATACCCCATATTAAAGTGCAGCACTCCGTTTTTCTCATAGTTGAAATCGTCATATTTTATCGGCCAGCCGTAATCTATTCTTATGGGACCGATAGGAAGATTCAGCTTCACCCCGATACCCGCCCCCATATTGTAAGCGACATTGTAAGGGTCCGGGCCGCCTTTACTGAAACTCCACGCATCTGACCAGACATTGCCTATATCGATGAAACATGCCCCAAAAACGATTCTTTCATAAAGGGGGAATGTTACCTCCGCAGAACCCCAGGCCATTGTTTTTCCTCCCACCGGCTCCCCTTTATTTATGTCATCGTTGCTCTTTGGTCCGCATTCCCTGTAATTAAACCCTCTTATGGTTCCCGAACCGCCGACGAAAAATCTTTCAAAGAAAGGCACATCGTCAGAGCCCGAATGCTCTTCGACTACACCCGCCTCACCGGCAAGCCTCAATACAATCCCGCTGTCATAGTCTATAAGGGGGAAATACACGCTGGTCTGCGCAAAATACTTAACAAAATCCACGTTACCTCCAAGAAAATCTCCCGCATAGGTAACCACAACCGTATTTTTCATACCGCTCGAAGGGTTATAGAAATTGTCCCTTGTGTCCCTGGTGATACCTCCGGCAATACTGCTTACATCATGTGTCCCTTCCTGCGCTCTTATGATGTCAGGGGCAGACTGGTCAATATTTTTAATTTTTATCTGTTCATATTTGTACATGGTGTCTACCCTCACGAATTCTCCCAGGGGTTTGGCCAGGCGGACATCAAAACCCCTGTCGGCCTGCTCATAATCAGTGCTCAAGTACTTATATTCATTGGCAAAAAGGTCAAAACCAAACGAAAGTTTTTTGCCTAAAAACCAGGGTTCGGTCCAGCTTAAAAGCAGGTCGTATCTCTTGTTTCCCGCCTGAGCCTTGATTCTCAGTTTCTGGCCCGCGCCCGTAAACGTTGGCCAGCTCTTCCAATCAAAGTTAGACTGCGTCAACTCGACAAATCCTACGACATCATCAGTTGAGCTGAATCCAGCTCCAAATCCCACCGTACCCGTTTTTTTCTCTTCAACATTTACGACAAGGTCTTTGGTGTCAAGTTTTGAACCCGGCTCATAAACTGTTGTTACATCCTTAAAATAACCGGTGTTCTCAAGTCGCGCCTTGCTTGTCTTTACTTTCACACCGTCTATAATCTCTCCGGGATATACATTTAATTCCCTTCTGACAACAATATCCTTCGTTTTTGTATTGCCCTCAACCCTGATCTGCTCTATTCTGAACTGCCTCCCTTCATCCAAAAAATACGTTACATCTATTTTATCCGTATCAACATTATATTTTGTGTCCTGGTTGACATTCGCGTCAACATACCCTCTTTGCGCATAGTAGTTTTTTATCCTGTCGGCATCATCCCTTGTGTCGGTCGGGGTAAATAATATGCCGGGTTTCATTTTCAGCACTCTTTCAATGGAATCAACCGGGAATACATTGCATCCTGAAATTTCCACATTACCCGTATCATATGTCCTTCCTTCTCTTACCTCGATATCCACTGTCATCCATTTGCCGGTCTTATCCATTATTTTTCTGACATCAAGAACTTCCATATCTATATAACCGAGGGAATTGTAATACATAACCATGCGGTCAAGGTCATATTTAAGCATTTCTTCCTGGTATAGGCCCCTTCTGATAAACAGGAAATAGTTTTTAGTTTTCATCCTTTTTAATAATTCTTTTGCCTTTACATTCTTATTGCCGATAATGTTAATCTTTTTTATCCTTATTTTATCGTTTTCCCGCACCTCTATTGTAACTATCGCCTGCCCGGCTTCCTTATCTTCAACAAGTTTGTAATCAATTTCCGCATCGGGGAAAGCTTTTGTCTCGTAAAACTTCTTGATTGACTGGACATCGTTTTTCAGCTTCCTTTCACTCGCTATTTCCCCGATAGCGCTTTCCATCTGCTTTAACAGCAGCCTGTCTTTTATGTGTTCATTCCCCTTAAATATGATCTCTTTTAAAATCGGTTTTTCTTTTACGATAAAATAAACGTTTACCCCCTCGCCGTCTTCATCCACGTCAACGGTTATGTTCTCGAAAAACCCGAGTGAATATAACCTTTCAATATCTTCATTAATTGTTTTCTGGTCGAATATCAGTCCGGGGTGGACTTTTATTTTATTTATGATGACGTTCTCGCTTATGGATTTATTCCCGAGAATGCTGACTTTTTTAACCTCAGGCGCCTTAACAGCTTCCTGGGCCGGACATACAGATGCGGCGAAAAACAAAAGCAGGCAAAGTAATACAACCGATTTAGCAGAAAAATTCATGTTTTCTCCTTGTGAACTCATAAAATTGATTACGCTTAATAATAACTGTCCTCATCAGCAACCTGCTGCTGTTCAACATAAGCTGAATCCTTTTGAACAAAAATCATAGAATCTTTCTTGAAAACAAGGTCAACATTTCCCTGGGGGCCGTTTCTCTGTTTCGCAATAATAAGTTCAGCTTCAACAACAGGTTTATTAACTTCCTCTTTGTCATAAATATCCGGCCTGTGGAGCATAAGCACAACGTCTGCATCCTGCTCTATCGCGCCGGATTCCCTTAAATCGGAAAGCCTGGGACGGTGCCCCTCCTTGCCGTGCGCCCTGGTTTCGGGACCCCGGTTTAACTGAGAAAGCACTACTACGGGAATTTCCAGCTCGCCGGCAAGAGCTTTCAGCCCTCTGGAAATCTCGCTTACTTCCATCTGCCTGGATTCTTCCCTTGTCCCCGATTTCATAAGCTGAAGGTAATCGACAAATATAATCTTTATTCCATATTGTTTTTTCCATCTCCTCGCCCTTGCCCTCAGTTCCAGGACGCTCATATTAGTGCTGTCGTCAATGTACAATTTTGATTCGGAAACTTTTCCGGCCGCTATCAAAAGCCTGCTGCTGTCCTCTTTGTCTATATACCCTGTTGACACATTATGGTAATTGATTCCGGCATGCGCGCATATAATCCTCTGGACAATAGAATGCTTGTTCATCTCCAGGCTGAAAAAACCGACCGGGATACTGCTATCAACACCTATATGGTCTATAAAATTGATAGCCAGTGAGGTTTTCCCCATAGAAGGCCTGGCGGCAAGCACAATAAAATCATTGTTATGGAATCCTGCCGTAAGGGTATTCAATTTAGGTATACCCGTTGGTATGCCTGTAACCGAACTTTTATTCTGCCTCGCCTGTTCTATCTGTTCAAGGACTTTATTGACGATTATATCAATGCTTTCAAACCTCGTATCAACATTTTTTTCCGAAATCTCAAAAATCCTGCTTTCCGCCTTATCCAGTATCGAAGAAACTTCATCAGAAGACTGGTAGCACTCTTCTATAATCTCACCCGAAGCATTGATAAGCCCCCTTAAAATCGCCTTGCTTCTGACTATCTGGGCGTAATATTTGATGTTTTCCGCGGTAGGGACATAATTTATCAGTTTTGATAAATACGAAGCGCCGCCCGCTGATTCAAGTTCTCCGCTGCTTTTCAAATAATCATTGACGGCGACAAGATCGGGTATCGCATTGCTGTCGTTTCTTAACTTGAGGATAGCATTAAATATCCTGGCGTGCGCATCCGAATAAAAATATTCTTTCCGCAACAGCTCGATAGCAATCTCAATTGCGTTTTTATCAAGCATCATCGAACTTAATACAGCTGCTTCAGCATCGCTGCTGAATGGGGGGACCCTTCCCTCTGTATTTGTTTTCTTTTTTGCCATTGAAACCAGCCGAAATATTACTTCTTAACCACCCAAAGTTTAAACGTGGCTTTTACATCCCTGTAAAGGTTGACAACTATATTATATACGCCGAGTTTTTTGATCGGAGCATCCAGTTCAATCTGTTTTTTATCTATTTCCAGTCCTTCGTCTTTAAGTGCCTTCGCAATATCAGCCGTCGTAACAGAACCAAAAAGCTTGTCTTCCTCTCCGGCTTCAGCCGATATGGTGCAGGACACCTCGGATAATCTGCTCACCATATCTTTTGCGTTCTGCACAACCTGTTCTTCTTTTTTCTTTTCTTTTTCAGCTTTTTTCTTAAGAAACTGCGTATTCGCGTCCGTCGCCGATACAGCCAGTTTCTTCGGGAAAAGATAGTTCCTGGCATGGCCTGGCGCGACATTCACAACATCGCCTATTTTCCCCAATTTATCAACATTTTCTGAAAGAATAACCTTCATTTAACTTCCTCCGGCAATCAGTTTTTAATCATACACTTTTCATAAAAATTAATCCATAATATAAGCAACAAGGGCCATGTACCTGGCGCGCTCAACGGCGGTAGCAAGCTGCTTCTGGTGCTTTGCGCACGCGCCTGTTATCCTTCTGGGGAGTATTTTCCCTCTCTCTGTCAGGTACTTCTTGATTAAATTGACATCCTTATAATCAATTTCCTGCACTTTATCCTGGCAAAATCTGCATTTTTTCTTTTTGAAGAACTTTAAGTCGTTCATTTTCTGCTAACTCTCCTTTTCTTTAAAACGGTATGTCATCTTCGCTCTGTTCAGCCCCTTCATCCTGCGCATCCGCGGGGATATCGCCTGAGCCCTGGCTGCTTTCAGCCTTTGAACCTCTCGACAAAAATTGCACTCTCTGCGCCCTTATCCTGATTTTGCTGCGTTTTTCGCCGTTGCTGGTTTCCCATGTGTCCTGCTGCAGACTGCCTTCGACAAGCACGGGAGACCCTTTATCAAGATATTCGACGCATGTTTCCGCCTGCCTGGCCCAGACCACAACATCAACATAGCAGACTTCTTCCTGCCTTTCTCTGTCCTTGTTAAGAAAATTCCTTGAGACGGCAATACGCAGGTCACTCACGGATGAACCTTCTTTTGTAGAACGAAGCTCGGGTTTCTTTGTCAAGTTGCCTATTATAAAAACCTTATTTAAACTAGCCATAATTCACTCCTTGTGTAATTAGCTTTTCTTCAAAATAAGATTCCTCAAAACTTTCTGGTTTAATTTAAGCTTTTCCTGAATTTTTTGAAGGGATGGGCCCTGTAACTTAAAGTTAATCAGGATATAAAATCCTTCTGAATTGCGCTTAATCGCGTAGGCAAGCTGTCTCTTGCCAAGGCTTTTACTTTCCGTTATTTCCCCCTTGTTCTTTTTGATTTCATCCTCAATCTGGGAAATAACACGCCCTAAATCGTCATCGCTGGCTTTCCCTTCAATAATAAACAACCCTTCGTATTGGCTCAATCTGCACCTCCTGGCATATCCTCATTCTGATCTTTTTTTTCTTTTCTGTTAAACTTATCCATAGCTTTCTGCATATCTCCCCTGATAATCATTTCAACCGCTTCAGCGGCTTTTGACACGGCTTCTCCGATGAAACCGGCCTCTTCTTTTCTGAACTTGCTCAGCACATGGTTCATCATATTCCCGGAACCGCCTATCCCGATTCTCACCCTGGGAAAATCACTGTCCCCCAGGCAGTCTATTATTGACTGAAGTCCTTTATGGCCCGCAGAGCTTCCTCCGCTGCGCACCCTTATATTGCCCACAGACAAACAGGCATCATCCAGGACAACAATAAGGTCTGAAGACCGGCACTTAAACCAGTTCAGCGCGCTTACCGCCGAACGCCCGCTGTTATTCATAAAAGTATGAGGTTTTAAAAGAACTATTTTTTTCCTGCTTAATGAAACACCGGCGCTTTCACCGAACAACCTGGAACTGGAGGAAAGCTTTACATCAAGCTTATCGGCAAGACAATCTATAACCTCAAATCCTACATTGTGCCTGGTGCGGATGTATTCGTTTCCCGGATTTCCAAGTCCAATAACTATCTTCATTTATATCCATCGCGAAAAAGAATGGGATCTCATCACTTCTGTTCTTTTTCTTTAGTCTGTTCTTTCTTTTCTTCTTCTTCCGGCTCTTCTTCCTCTTCTTTTCCGCCTTTCCCGATAACTTCAGGTTCTGCTGCAGCTTCCTCTTCAGAAACTTCGCCCGCGGCAGGTTCTTCAATTTCCTTCGGTACTGCGACAGAGAAAATCGCTTCCTCAGAATCGGTAAGTATCTTAACCCCTTTAGGAGGCGTCAGGTCAGATACATGTATCGATGCGCCAAGTTCCAGATTCGAAATATCGACATCAATCTTTTCGGGAATTTCCCCGGGCAAGCATTCTATCTCAAGCTCACGGAGAATATGCTCGAGTATTCCTCCCTGATCTTTTACTCCCTTGGCCTCGCCCTTCTCGGCAACCGGCACATGCGTCTTGATTTTTTCATCCATATAAACTTCTTTAAAGTCTATATGTATTATTTTATTGGACATAGGGTCTATTTGCGCTTCTTTGATCAGGACTTTTCTTTTCTT
>JAFGBE010000021.1 GCA_016933315.1 Candidatus Auribacterota bacterium | reverse complement strand
TTCCTCGGAAGAATAATACTTTTTTATCTCTTCCTCTTTCTGGGGGTTGGCGCGCGATATTTCCTTTATCTTGCCGTTTATATCTTCGTCCGTGGCATCAAGGCTGTGGTCCTTCACGATCTTGTGGAAGATATACGCAATCTTCATATTTTTTTCGGTATCGCTTGCGGTAGCTTCCTCTATCTTCGCTTTTTCCTTGTTAATGTCCTCTTCCTTCAGCCCCCTGTATTTCAGCATATTAATCGAATTATCGATATTTTTGCCTTTCATTTTCTGGAATACCATCTGGGGAAGGCCTATATCGGTGTTTTTTATAAGATACTCAAATATCTGTGACCTGACACCGTCTTCCCGTTCCTTCTTTTTAAAAGATTCTATGTCTTCTCTCACGGCATCCTTGAATTTCCGGACGTCTTCGAAGGCTCCCATTTTCTTGATAAAATCGCCATTCAGGGCAGGTATGTTTTTGGCCTTTACGGAAACAAGGTTTACTTTTATGCCGGCCTGCGCCCCGGCAAATTCTTTCTTAAAATAATCTTCGGGAAGCTTGATATCTATTTCCTTTTCCTCGCCGGGTTTCATTCCCTTGACATTTTCATACATGCCGGGCAGGAGGCTCTTTTCATCGAGTGTCAGCCATATGTTATCCTTTTTATCTATCACTTTCGAACCGGCGCTGACCGCATAATTTATTACAATAACGTCTTTCTCTGCGGCCCCCCTGTCGGTGATGTCGGAAAAAGTCGCGTTTCGCTCAAGAATATCATTTATAGCATGGTCAATATCTTTCTCGGTAACGCTGTAATTCTTCCTGTTTATTTTCAACCCGGCAAGCTCAGGGAGTTTGAATTCAGGCATAACATCAAATTCAGCGGTAAAGGCCAGCTCTTTTCCCTTCTCATAACTGATATTTGAAACAATAGGCTCGGTTATGGGTTTTGCATCCAGCTTATCCAGCGACTCTGAATAAGCATCGGCAAGCATTTTTCTCATGGTCTCATCTTTTATGGATGGGCCGTAAACCTTATCTATTATGTTTTCCGGGACCTTTCCGGCCCTGAAACCGGCAACTTTTGCTGTTTTGGAAATTTCTTTTTTGATTTCCTCATATTTGGCAGCCATTTTCTCCGCGGGCACTTTTATGTGGACCACCCTGCGGCAGCCTTCATTCTTATCAAGTTTTACCTGGACGCTGTTTTCCATTAAATTCCCCTTTTTATAGTAGTAGAAATAATTCGAGAAGATATATCGTAACCCAGCTAACTTATTTTGTCAAATTTAATCACACAATTGCCGGCATCTACTATGCGAAAGTCGATTGAAAACCCTTAAAAATAGGGATGTTTTCCAAAAAACCGGGCTGTTTTTGAAAAAAAGGCCCCGAATTTTTCGGGGCCGGGATATCTGGAGCGAGCGACCGGGTTCGAACCGGCGACATCCACGTTGGCAACGTGGTGCTCTACCAACTGAGCTACGCTCGCGTAAATAAGCCGTTATTTAAACGTTTTTTATCCGGTTTGTCAACAGGAAAATACCGCTTTCACCTTAAAGATAAAGTTGGTTAAATAAGTGTTTTGAACGGATTCGGGAGCTGAGTATTTATCTCGGCGACTGCCTCGTCCCCACAGTTTTGATTTGTTGTTAGTTTTCAAGCAAATCAGTGGGGGCGAGGAATAAGATGAGAATGTCCCGCGCCATTTTGCTTTGCAAAATGAAGACGCTGGGACTAAAAAGAGAGTGAAAAATACTTATTTAACCTAAACTTTTCTCCGCGCAGTTTCCAGATTTGAACAACATACACCGCACAAGCAATTACTGAGGTTTGACGCTGAGATTACGCAAAAGACCCATTATAAATTTGTCATACTCTATCCCCTGAATCAAAAATGAGGAGTTTTGCGGAATGTCAAGGAAAGCGAAGAATTGCGCGGAGGCGTACTCACTGTACACCGCACAAGCAATTACTGAAGGTTGACGCTGAGATTACGCAAAAGGCCTATTTTTGAAAACTTAGAAGGCAAAGCTGACTATAATCGCATCCAATTTCTTTTCCAGCACGCCATACGAATAATAAGTATTGCCCAGGCGGTAATTGTGGTCCACCATCGAAGCCGCCAGTTCAGGGTTGTCCAGGATCTCTTTCGTTTTTTTAACGGTGGCGTCGGAAACAAACTCGTCTATTTCTATGGTATTGAATCCCTTGGGTTTTATATCAATGGCATAAATCGAATACTGGTTTACGACGATGGGTTTTTTAAAATATATTGTTTCCAGAAACGCGTTCCCGAAACCTTCAAAGGTAGAAGGATATGTGACAAGGTCAACATGGGGATAAATATCCTCGAGCGTATATACCTTTCTGCCGTCTTCTGTAACACCTCTTTTGTCGGATATTATTTTCGAGACAAACTTTGTCCTCACATTCAGCATCTTCGAATACTGCGCCACCCTTTTTTCGTAAACATGGCCTTCGTCGCCGGACGCGTGGGAGATAACGAGCTTCGCTTTCCTGTCCAGCCTGCCAACCAGCTCAATGGCATGCTCGATACCTTTGCGCTGGATAACCCTGGTCGGCTGCAGGACAAGCGTTTCACCGTTCTGCAGGCCGAGGGCCTTTCTCACCTCATCGCGCTCAGACGTCACTTTGGGAGGGTTCTCAAAATCCATCACATTGGGGATTATCACGCTGGATACGCCCGTGCGGAAGCTTATCTGGTTATCAGCCGACGAATTTATAGTAACGTGTTTTATAGAAGGCAAATGAGGGGGGAAGGCCATATTGAGATAATCCCAGACGCAATTGACCAGGAACCGTTTCCTCTCCCAGAAAAAATCGTGGTGGTGGGCAATTGTAGGCATCCCTGTCTCAGAAATGAATTCTGTGATCGCCATCCCCAGCGGGATATTGACCGGTATGGCAAGCGCGTTCTCGGGAACCAGGATATCTATGTCGTATTTTTTAACAAACTTATAAATCTTTGATTTTAAATGGTCTTTGAGTTTAAGTATTTTATCCGTGACAGAGGGTTTTCTTTTGGTTTTACCGAAACACTCGGATGTCAGTTTCTGGATATCGGGATACAGGAAATGGGCTTCTTCCACAAGCATGCTTTTTTCCTCGGGCCTGTCCAGCTCGCCGGCAAAATAAAAACAGTTGAAGCATTTTCTCCCCAGGACATCAGCCCACTTCGCCGTTTCCAGGGAAATGCCGTCCGTTCCGGATAATCTCGTGGAAATAAAGCCTATATTTTTCCAGACATTGCAAATCGGTTCCATAGCGCCCTCTTCACCCTTCTATCTATTTATACCAGAATGCGGCAGTAAATGAAAAAATTATTTTTTTGAGCCTTGTTTTTATTATATCCTGTATATATAATACTCAGGCTTCTTGACGCGGGCGTGGTGGAACTGGCAGACACGCTAGACTTAGGATCTAGTGGGGAAACCCTTGGGGGTTCAACTCCCTCCGCCCGCACCATCCACCTCCGCCTAAAATCAAGTATTCCACCGCAGAGGCTTCGGTGCATAGGCAAATTTTCTGAAGGAGTTGAAACAAGTAAAATCGCTGACGAGCAGGAAGAAAAGTTTCGACAAATAGGAGAAACGGCAGATTTTACGGGGTGGGGCTGCGCAGTAATTTGTGAGGCAACCCCGAGCAAATTACGTAGTAGCCAACTCCCTCCGCCCGCACCATCCACCTCCGCCTAAAATCAAGTATTCCACCGCAGAGGCTTCGGTGCATAGGCAAATTCGCAGGATTACTTAAAACCCAGCACGTCCGTCGTCCCAGCAAAGAGGACGTCTTGCGTCCCCGGTAATCTTATTTCCCCGCAATAAGAAGCGCGAAATACGGCACGACATTGAAGATGAATATGCATATTTTGTAGAAAGCCATTCCGGAATAATGGATTGCGTCAAACTTTTCCGGAGTCAGCTTAAACCACCTGCTGTGAATCTTATATATCCAGTCGCGGGCAAAGATAAAAAATAAAGACCACCATAAAAGCATACCAATGTTTATTATAGAACACCACCCCAGCGCCGCGCGCAATGTATCAACCGTCATCTTACACCCCCATGTTTAAAGATTTATCATCCAGTTCAATAACTATTTTGTTTCCCTGCCTCGCTTCATCGCCTATGTCTTCGGCTACAAGCTCAATGACTTCCTCGCCGTGAATGTTTATGCTGGTCCTCAGGATATAGCCTTCTGTTTTTTTCCCGTTAATGCTTTCTAACGGGATGAACTGCCAGTATTCCTTATTTTTGCGGGAAATATCGTCAAGAAGATGATACGGGATTATTATCCCGTAATACGGTGTTTTATATTTTTCATCAATTTTTACATTTACCGTTCCGAAGCGCAGCGGGGGGAATCTCAGCCCGTATTTCTCAAGGACGGAACTGCATTCCTTAAACCTCTCTGATGCCGCGCCCCTTCCTTTAATCACTGTTCCTATAATTTCATTCATTATCGACCTTTTGCCGGAGTTTTTTTATTTCCGAGCGCTTGCGTTTCCGTTCAAGCATTTTTTCCTTTGCCCGTTTTGACCTTTTGCGTTTCTGCCGGCGTATCTTCTCTATTCTTCTGCGTTCTTCCGACAATTCCCCGAGGACGGCTGTTTCTATTTTCTGCAAAAGAAGTTTCCGCGCGGCGTAGCGGTTCAACGATTGGGAGCGCTCTTTCTGGCACTTGACCTCTATGCCGGTGGGAAGATGTTTTAAATACACGCAGGTGGACACTTTGTTGACATTCTGGCCGCCACGGCCGCCCGAGCGTATAAACTTCTCCGTTATATCCCCGCCTCTTACGCCAAGCTCGGACATTTTCTTTTCAAGCGCTTTCTGCTTTTCTAAACTGACACCGGAACCAGGCATA
>JAFGBE010000156.1 GCA_016933315.1 Candidatus Auribacterota bacterium | reverse complement strand
GTTATATGTAAAAGAATCGTAATTATCTATCAGCAAAATCATGCCGTTCTCCGAACTAATTTTTAAAGGTTTCAGCCAGCTCCACGGCTTTTACCATTGCTTTCGCCTTATTAACGGTTTCGGCGAATTCTTTACTGGGGACTGAATCCGCAACAATGCCGGCCCCGGCCTGTATAAACGCTCGTTTCCCCTTAACAACCATTGTCCTTATGGCAATAGCGGAATCAAGGTTTCCCGAAAAACTGAAATAGCCGATTGCCCCGGAGTATATTCCCCTCTTGTCTTTCTCAAGTTCATCTATTATCTGCATAGCCCTTATCTTCGGAGCGCCGCTTACAGTCCCGGCAGGGAATGTCGCTTTCACCAGGTCATAGATATCAAACCCCTTTTTTAATCTTCCTCCGATGTCGGAAACTATATGCATCACGTGAGAATATTTTTCTATCACCATAAGTTCCCTTACTTTTACGGAACCCGGATTGCAGACCCGGCCGATGTCATTCCTTCCCAGATCAACAAGCATTATATGTTCCGCTTTTTCTTTTTCGTCTTTGAGCAAGTCGGCTTGCAGCCTTATGTCTTCTTCTTCGCTGGAACCCCTTCCCCTGGTCCCCGCTATAGGCCGCAGCTCGACATTCCCGTCTTCGCATCTCACATGCACCTCGGGGGAAGAGCCTATTATCCCTATATCGCCCAGCTTAAGATAAAACATATACGGAGAAGGGTTAACCGACCTCAATGCCCTGTAAAGGTTAAATTCCGACGTCCTGAAATCAACACAAAATCTCTGGGATAAAACAACCTGGATGATATCTCCCGCTTTTATATATTCTTTTGCCTTGTTAACTATACCCTTGAAATTTTCCATGGTCATATTTGACCTTACCCTTGATTTCCTGACAGGGATATATGATTCGGCGGGAAGAGGGGCTAAGGGTTTTCTGAGTTTCGCTATCACCGCATTTATTTTTCTCACCGCGTTATCATAGGCTTCCGCCGGGTTGCCGTTAATAAACGCATTGCCTACAACTTTCATGGTGTGGTTGACATGGTCAAATATCACGATGGTATCCGTTATCATGAAGAACATGTCGGGAAAACCGAGTGTGTCTGTATTGGAATCAGGGATTTTCGGCTCGAAGAACCGCACCGAATCGTATGAGATATAACCCACGGCTCCTCCGTAAAAACGCGGCAGCCGGCTGTCTTCGACAGGCTTATACCCGGACATAAGATGCCTTAATTCATCAAGCGGAGTCCGGGAAGTCCCGGAGATTTTCTTTTTCCCGTTCTCCAATATGGTAATTTCAGCGCCTTTGGATGAAAAAACAACCGCAGGGTCAGCTCCCAAAAAGGAATATCTCGCTATATTCTCGCCGCCCTCAACGCTTTCAAGCAGGAACCCGTATTTTTTTGACGCGATTTTCCTGTAGGCGGAAACTGGCGTTTCCATATCCGCGAGGATTTCTTTGAAAACAGGGATAAGGTTGCCCTTTTTCGCTTTTTTGATAAATGTTTTTTTGTCTGGATAAAACATATATTTTATGACCTACCCGTTCTTTTTACCGTAAACTTCGCCGGGGTCAAAAATCTTTTCGCCGCACTCTTTCCATTCCCCGTTGACATATTTATTGAAGAAACAGCTTCTGTATCCTGTGTGGCAGGCCGCCCTGCCTTTCTGCTCAACTTTAAAAAGCAGGCAATCCTTATCACAGTCAGCCCTTATCTCCTTCACAACCTGTATATTCCCGGATGTTTCGCCTTTCACCCAGAATTTCTGCCTTGAGCGGCTCCAGTAAGTCATTTTGCCCGATTCTATAGTCATCTTCAAGGACTCGCTGTTCATATATGCCACCATCAATACCTCGTTATCTGAAGCGTCCACGACAACCGCCGGGATTAACCCATCCGAATCATATTTCATGTTTTTTATAATATTATCCATCAATCTTCCTCCGTGATATTATACTTTTATATCCTGACCGGTATTCCCTTTTCCCTCAGGTATTCCTTTACCTCCGGCACTGATAACTTATTATAATGGAATATCGATGCCGCCAGGGCGGCATCGGCAAGCCCGTCCTTGAAGACCCTGTATATATGTTCAGCGTTCCCCGCGCCCCCGGAAGCAATAACGGGTATCGAAACGGCGCCGGAAACTGCTTTCGTCAACTCAATATCATATCCGCCGGTTGTTCCGTCTGCATCCATACTGGTCAGCAAAATTTCACCCGCGCCGAGGGACGCTATCTCTTTTGCCCAGAGGACGGCGTCTTTTTCGACAGGCGTGCGGCCGCCGTTAATGAATATGTTCCATAGCCCCCGCCCCTGCATTTTGGCGTCTATTGCCACAACAATGCACTGGGAACCGAAGATCGAAGAAGCCTTCTTTACAAAACGCGGGTCTTTGACCGCCGGCGTGTTTATCGATACTTTATCAGCCCCGTTATTCAGCAGCTGCCGGATATCTTCTATTGTGCTTATACCCCCTCCAACGGTTAAAGGCATAAAACATTTTTCAGCTGTTTTCCTTACTACTTCGATCATTATTTTCCTTTTCTCATGGGACGCTGTAATATCAAGGAAAACAAGCTCATCGGCGCTCATCCTATTGTAAGCACCGGCAATTTCAACCGGGTCGCCGGCATCTTTCAATCCCTCGAAATTTACAC
>JAFGBE010000155.1 GCA_016933315.1 Candidatus Auribacterota bacterium | reverse complement strand
AGAGAAGCACAGGGGCATATAGAATGAAATCCACCAATACGGGCGGCAATTGCAGGATAAGGAGGTCGATGCTCCATATAGGCGAAGTGTATAGAAAAATATGCCTGAAGAATTCTCCGCGGGTTGCCATGTTTATTGCCAGGAAAATAATGCCCGCTGCGGAGCAGCCGCCGACAAGAGCTGCCATCCTCTTAAAATCCTTTTTAAGCAGGCAAAATGTGAAAATGCCTGCAGGTACAGCGAGAAGCGAATGCTTTGCGAGCAATCCCAGTATCAGGGGAAACGCGAAAAGGTATCTTGAGAAACCGTTTTTGTTCTCGCCAAGCATAAACAGGTACAAGGAAAACATCATGAAAAATATTCCCGGGAAATCCACTCGCAGCAAGGACCCCCACATCAGTATATGGGTAAATGAGAAATAGATTCCCAGGCCTATAAAAGATACAAACCAGTTCCTGGTCAGGTTTTTAATAGTGAGAAAAACGATTAACGATACCGCAAGCGATGAAATAAAGACAAGAATTCTGCATGAGCCGAACATGAAATCCGGGTTGTCCGGAAGAAGAAAAGACATTAACCACAGGGAGAGAGGGGGGTAACAGACCTGTATGAGGGGGTAGTCGTCCAGGCTCTTATAGATTGGAAGACCTGCGCTTAACCTGTAAACTTCATTTAAAGTTATTCCCTCGCCGAGTTCTATCTCCCAGAAAGAATTGATGTTTTCCATGGAATGCTGGATAAAAATCAGTATATTTATCAGTGTGAATATGACCAGCAGCGAAAAAACGAAGAATTTTTTTGGGTCAGAAAGACTCATTCTCATTTGCTGTTTTTCCACAATTCATTGAAATAACCGGCATAATCCGCCGCCACTTCGGGGATTTTTATTATAACAGCGGATTCATGATAAAGGTTAAGGCCCCCGTATCCCCAGTTTGCGGAACCCAGCAGTACGCTGTCGTCGGATATCAGCAGTTTTGCATGGGTGATAGTCTCAGGATTGTCGAATCGGATGTCAATGCCCTTTCCCTTAAGGTAATCGAAAGTGTTTTTGTTAATGGCATTTACGTAATCGTCCGTGTCATTTTTTTCCATAATGAATTTGACTTCTGCGCCGCGGTTTTTAGCCTTTATGATTTCATCAAGTATCGATTTGGTTTTGTTATCCGGTTTCTCAGGGTCGGAATTGACTATATACGCGCAGACATATAAGCGGTCCTTCGCTTCTGAAATAAGCCTGATTAATGCGGGGTATATATCCCTGTCCGTGAGAGGGTCTATGGATGAGGGGCCTTTCTTCCCGATAGCGATGTCTTCGTCTGATTTTCTCCACATTTCCTTGAAGTAATCTGTGAAATAGCCTGCAGTATCCTGGGAGTAAATCAGGGCGTTTGTTTCATTATTGTTTCTTATTGAGTTATCGCTGAGGTTAGTCGAGCCTATCAGCACCCTGTTTGAGTCAAATATTATCAGTTTGCAATGGGTTGTTTTTTCAGGGGAATCAAGCTTTATTTTGAAATACGAAGAATATTTTTTGATAAATGATTTGCTGTATCTGGAATTGTCATCCAGCAGTATTCTTACATCCACTCCCTTTATAGAAGCGTCTTTCAGCAGCTTTATTATCTTTCCCGCGGCGCCGCTGTCATAGAAAGAATAATTGATTATATAGATGTTTTTTCTTGCAAGCGCGATTTCTCTTTCCAGTACGGCCCCGTAATCGGAGTTATTGACAGGCACGACGTCTTCAGCCGGACAGAATGTTGTCCTGCATAACAACATCAGCAAAAATGCGCAGGCAAATATCTTTTTCATAATGATAAGAATAGTATCTCAGGGCAAAAAAATCCATTATTTTTTAATTTAATTTTTTATTTCCGGCTAAATTTGGTATATTTATTCAGGCGGAGGGCTGTGTGGATGAAACAGGAAAAGATTATTGTAAAGCTCGGTAAAGACAGCTACCCTGTCAGTATAGGCATGGGACTGATAGGCGATATCGGCGCGGCTGTCGGCAACATACTGCAGGGAAGCACTGTTGCAATCGTAACAAATGACGTAGTGGCCCCTCTTTACCTTGAAAAGGTGAGGTCTTCGCTGAAACAGTCCGGTTTTAGAGTTGTGACCGTTATCATTCCGGACGGAGAAGAGCAGAAATCAATTGAAACTGCAAAGCGTATTTGCGAAGAGCTCCTTAAAAACAACATAGACAGAACTCATTCCCTCCTGGCTCTGGGGGGAGGCGTGATAGGGGATTTAACAGGATTTGCCGCTTCCATATACATGAGGGGGATACCGTTTATCCAGGTTCCGACTACTTTACTTGCGCAGGTTGACGCCAGCATAGGCGGCAAAACGGCGGTTAATCTCCCGGCGGGTAAAAATCTCATAGGGACTTTTTATCAGCCCAAGGCAGTATTTATAGATGTTGATGTCCTTGATTCATTGAAAGAAGAAGTGTTTACAGAGGGCATGTCTGAGATTATTAAACACGGTATTATAAAAGACAGAAATTATTTTGGATTCCTTGAAGGAAACCTGAAGGGGATTCTTTCGAAGGATAAAAACTTGCTGGTTAAGATGATTTCTGTTTCCTGCAGGATTAAAGCGGATATAGTTTCGAAAGACGAAAAGGAATCCGGACTGAGGGCTATTCTCAATTATGGACATACTGTGGCACATGCCGTTGAATCTCTGTCTTCTTATAAGTCTGTTTTACACGGACAGGCTGTTTCCATAGGTATGTCTGTTGCCGGACGTATAGCGGTATTGAAAGGTATATTCCCGGAAAAAGAACTTGAGAAACAGAACAAACTGCTTCAAGATGCCGGGCTTCCGGTGTCACAGTCAAGATTCGCTGCGGATGACATCATCAAAGCTCTGAAAAGCGATAAAAAAGTTAGAGACGGCAAAGTCAGGTTTGTGCTCCCCGTAAGAATCGGCAAGGTCACAATAGATGACGATATTGACGATGCCCTGATATCAAAGGCTGTTAATTCGGTTTTTATCTGATTTTCCGGACTTAAATCAGATTTTCCTTGAAGATTTTATTCGCAATGGGTATTTTAGCGTCATTATCAGTCCTGTTTCAGCGGAGCCGGTACTATGACAGATCGTGATGCCATAATTATTTTGAATGCTCTTCCGGGTTTTGGCCCGGTCAAGATAGGGAAAATATTGAGTACTGCAGGAAATCCTGCAGATTCGTTCAGGGCTACCGCCGCCGGACGCGGAAAAACAGCTCTTTCCCGCGATGAAATCAGTGTAATGAAAAAACATGAGGAGTATTTTGACCTGCAGGCTGAAAAAGACTTGTGCAGGGAGAACGGGGTCTCCATAATAACCGTTATCGATAAAGAGTATCCTGTTTCCCTTCTGAACCTCCGGCAACAGCCCCCCGTCATATATGCAAAGGGGGACCTTTCATGCCTTTTGAAACCGTCTGTTGCCATCGTTGGTTCACGCAGAGCAAGCGATTACGGTAAAAAAACAGCGTATAAAATAAGCTATGAAGCGGCTTCAAGAGGGATAAGTGTTGTTAGCGGTTTGGCAAGGGGAATTGATATAAGCGCTCACAAAGGGGCTCTGGATGCCGGCGGCGCGACAGTCGCTGTTCTCGGAAGCGGGATTCTTAATATCTATCCGCGGGAAAACAGCAAGTTCACCGGAAAAATTTCCGAAACAGGATTGGTTATCAGCGAATTTACATTGAGGAGCAATCCCAATCCCGGTAATTTCCCGAGGAGAAACAGGATAATAAGCGGATTATGTTCCAGGGTATTGGTTATTGAGGCTTCTCTGAAGTCCGGGTCGCTTATAACCGCGAATTTTGCGCTGGAGGAGGGAAAAGACGTATACGCTGTCCCCGGCAGAATCGATTCGAAATTATCTGAAGGCTCGAACCGGCTTATAAAAGACGGGGCTTATTGTGTCGCCGAGCCTGATGATTTTATCTTTGGACTGGCGGATGCTTGTAAGCGCGAAAACAGATCATGCGATAGCGGACAGGTCCTTTCTCCCGACGAGCTGAAGATTATGGAACTGCTTGAGGCGGACGAGCTAAGCATAGAAGATATTTCCGCGTTGAGCGGGATGGAAGCGGTGGATTTGGCAACAATCCTTTTTAGCCTTCAGATGAGGCATCTGATAAAAAAACTTCCGGGAAATATTTTCGGAAAATGCTGAAAGTATTTTATAGGGTTTACAAAAAAGTTTTTATTTGTTAGTATCGTGCGCTTTTAGAAGAAAGACGAAAATGAAAACAGGAGAACAGATGAAATCGCTTGTTATAGTTGAATCGCCTGCGAAGGCGAAGACAATAAATAAGATATTGGGTAAGGAATATGAGGTTATGGCGTGTGAAGGCCATGTAAGGGATTTGCCCGAGAAAGAAATCGGTGTGGACATAGAAAAAAATTTCAAGCCGAAATACGTTACCATCCAGCGCAAAAAAACCGTTGTTTCCAAAATCAGGAAGGCTGCGGAAAAATCGGGAAAAATATTCCTCGCGCCTGATCCGGACAGGGAAGGTGAAGCGATTGCCTGGCATCTCTCTGAAGTTATCAAGGGCCCTTCGGACAGGATAAAAAGAGTGACTTTCAACGAGATAACGAGCAGTGCCGTCAAGAAAGCGTTTAATTCCGCCCATGAAATTGACATGAAGAAAGTTAACTCACAGCAGGCGCGGAGAATACTGGACCGTATAGTAGGTTATAAAATAAGCCCCATATTATGGAAGAAAATAAGGGGTTCCCAGAGCGCCGGCCGGGTTCAGTCCGTTGCCCTCAGGTTAATATGCGAGAGAGAATCTGAAATTGACAATTTTACGGTCGTAAAGTACTGGGATATTTTTGCTGAGTTGAAAAAAATGAAGGGAGAAGAGAATCCTTTCAAGGCTAAACTGATCAGCATAGATTCATGCAAGGTGGTTCAGGACAAAAAAAAGGAAGATGAGATTGCCATTGAATCGGAGAAACAGGCCGAAAGAATAAGAGAAGACCTTGGCAAAGCGACTTTTTTGATTTCCAAAATCTCGAAGAGGAACATTTCAAAATCACCACCACCTCCTTTTACTACGAGCGTTCTGCAGCAGGTCGGGGTTAATTATCTGGGCTGGAGCATAAAAAAGGTTATGGATGTGGCGCAGAGTCTTTATGAGGGTCTGGAGATTCCGGGAGAGGGCCAGGTGGGGTTAATAACTTATATGAGAACCGATTCCGTAAGAATATCGAATGATGCGGTTCAGGAAGCAAGACAGTATATTAAAGAAAACTTTAAGGATTCGTATTTGCCTGACCAGCCCAGGCACTATAAAACGAAAAAAACAAGCCAGGACGCGCATGAAGCGATAAGGCCGACATCCGTTTTCCGGACGCCGGAAAGCCTGCAAAGCGCTCTCACCGCCGATCAAAATAAACTTTATCAGCTTATATGGCGGAGATTTATCGCGTGCCAGATGTCACAAAGTGAAATTGCGACTACTTCGGTTGATATTCAGGCTGATAAATATCTTTTCCGCGCCAGCGGGAGCATTGTCATATTTGACGGCTTCAGAAAAGTATATTCATTGTCATCGGCAAGGAAAAAGAATAACAGTGAGCAGAATGATTTAGCGGATGAAAATAACGGCGAAGACAGTGTAATATTACCTGAAATGGAAGAGGGCGAGCAATTAAAATTGCTGGACATCGACAGCAAGGAGATGAATACAAAACCGCCCGCAAGATATTCCGAGGCTACGCTTGTAAAGACATTGGAAGAAAAAGGGATAGGAAGGCCAAGCACATATGTGCCGATAATACAGACTATCATGCGAAGACAATATGTTTTGAAGGAAAAATCAAGATTGTTGCCTACAGAGCTGGGCAAGGTTATAAATGACATGCTGATAAGCGCTTTTCCCGAGATCATTAATTATGATTTTACAGCCCGGATGGAAAACGAGCTTGATGACATAGAGGAAGGCAAGGAAGACTGGCTGAAAGTGCTTAATGACTTTTATGTGCCGTTTAAAAAAGCCCTATCGCTGGCATCCGAGAAGATGACTGAAGTAAAAAAAGAAGTCACCAAAACAGACAAAATCTGCCCCGAGTGCGAGAAAAAAGGCATAAAAGCTTATCTTGTCAAGAGATTTGGAAAAAGCGGGGAATTCCTTGGCTGCGAGAATTTCTCGTCCGAGGAGCCTTCAAAACAGTGTACTTATACGGAACCCCTCGGGAACGGTTCAAGGGAAATCAAGCTTCCGGAATTAAAAGAAGAAATTAAGTGTGATAAATGCGGGAAACAAATGGTGGTTAAAACGGGGAGATACGGGCCTTTTATCGCATGTTCTGATTTTCCGAATTGCAAAAACACAAAACCTCTTCCTACCGGAAAGAAGTGCCCTAAATGCGGCGGAGAAATAATACAGAAAAGGTTTAAAGGAAGATATTTCTACGGTTGCAGCAATTATCCGGATTGTAATTTCTCGGCAAAGAAGCTCGAAGATATAAAATAAGTGTGTTTTATCTTACAAAATCATCCCATTTGATATAAAATACTAAAATATCGTTCCGGCAGGGTTTTTGTTTATGAGAAGAATTTACTTTCTGGTTATTTTTTCTGTTTTTATCTCTTTCTCTTTAAGCTTTGCGTTTTCCGGAGAACCCTCCGGCGTATTTTATTCGGACGCGCAGCTTTCTCTGGGAAAAATCGTTAAGTCGGCGCATACGGTGGAATTATATGAGCCATTGGAAATAACCGTAGAGCTGACCGCTTCGTACAATAATCCGTTTGACGCCGATGAAATAGAGCTGTCAGGGATATTTCTCTCACCCTCAGGAATGGAAAAGAAAATCCGGGGATATTTCTTCCAGCAGTTTGAAAGAGGCGGTTCATTCCACAAGGAAGAATTATCCAAAAAGGGCGGCCCACAGTGGAAGATATATTTTACGCCTGTGGAAACGGGCACTTACAGTTTTCGGGTCTGCCTGAAAGACAGGTCCGGCGCAGTTGAGTCCGCGCAGGACTCTTTTGATGTTAAGCCCTCGGATGCCGGGGGATTTATACATGTCGATCCCCGGAAAAGCAGAGACTATCCCTTTTTCGACGGGGGAAAGGCGTTTTTTGCGGTGGGTATGAACATCGGCTGGGCCGATGACATGAGGCAGACATTTGATTATGACAGATATTTCGGCAAGCTTTCGGAAAACGGATGTAATTTCGCAAGGATATGGTCCGTAAGGTGGAACCTGGACCTTGAATGGACTGAGAAAAGGAAAGCCCCGGGAGATCTTTATGGAATAGGTTTTTATTCCCTGGAAAATTCCTGGCGGCTCGACCATATTTTTGAAGAAGCCAGGAAAAATGGAATTTATATAATGCTGACCCTGGGGACATATGGGGAATTTATGCAAGAAAAAGGCCACTGGGGAGAGGAAGACTGGGAAAACAATCCCTACAACATAGTGAACGGCGGACCATGCGGCAATCCGGAAGATTTCTGGATCAATGCGAAAGCCCGGGAATTTTATAAGAAACAGCTTTCTTATGTAATCTCAAGATGGGGTCATTTCCCTAATCTTATGTGCGTAGAATTTTGGAATGAGGTTAATGCAAGACACGACTGGCTTAAGGAAATGACGGATTATGTTAAGAAAATAGACCCTTACGGGCACTGTGTATCCCTGAGTCTGGGGTACCCGTGGGGTGAAAATTATGATAAGGACAAAACATGGTTTCTCAAAAATGTGGATTTTACCCAATTGCATATTTATGGCGAGGTAGTGACTGAAGACCATGTCGGGAATGTCGCTAAAAACGTCAGCAGCATGATAGACAGATACCGGAAACCGTGCCTTGTTGCCGAATACGGGATAGATATTCATAAAGATGATGTCCATTACGATACTAAAGGAGAAGGAGTTAATCTTCACAACGGGTTATGGGCTTCCGCCATGTCCGGCTCATTCGGGGGGACTATAAATTGGTGGTGGGATAAGTATATATACAGAAAAAATCTTTATTCCCATTATCGTGCATTCAGAGGGTTTGTCGATGCCATTGACTGGTTAGACGGGAATTTTGCGAGGGTTGAGACAACCGTCCCGGTAAGCATGCAGGAGCAGGACGAAGTAGAATATACTGATATGGTTCTGTGGCCTTCCAGTATATGGGGAGATATGTCGTCACGCGAATTCCGGGTAGGCAGCGACGCTCAGGTTACGGGCGGCCAGCTGAATATGTATCTTCATGGGACCGACAAGGAAGATGTCAGGATAAAACCTGTTTTCCATGTTGATTATCATGTGCCCGGACAGTTTATCGTAAGTATCGGCAAGGTGTCCCAGAGCGGAGACCTCAGGGTTTATGTTGACGGCAAAGAGGTTTTCAGGAAGTATTTTCCTACTGCTCCCGAAACAAAAACGGAAGGCGGCTGGGAAAAGACTGAATTTCAGAAACAGTGGAATATCTATCAGGCGATATATAACTCCGAGTATGCCGTTGATATCTCCGAAGGGAAACACACGATAATGATTGAAAACGAGGGGAAAGACTGGATGCAGATAGTAAATGTGAAGTTGACAAATTATAAAGACAGCTCTTTTCCCGATATAAGGGTTTTGGGGTTAAGTAGGGATGAGGAATCCATCCTCTGGATACAGAACAAGGCAAGTAACGCTTCATCTTCCTATAATTCCCTTAAGCCAGGGGAAATAAGAAAGGCGGCGTTTAATCTAAAAGGAATGAAAGACGGGTTTTACCATATAGAATGGTGGGATACTTATAATGGCGGCTGGTTTAAGAAAGACAGGGTGAAATCGCGTGACGGGTTGATGGAAATAAAAGTGCCTGATTTCAGCGCGGATTTAGCCTGCCGGATATTTAAGAAGAAATGGGCCGGAACAAAAAGAAGGAGCAACAAAGGGTGGATACTCAAATCCGATGATTAATGAAATCGCCCAGTTCCTTAATTATTTGAAAGTAGAGAAAGACGCGTCCTCTCACACCATAAGGAACTACAGGAACGACCTCCTCCAGTTTGTGGAGTTTATCTCAGACAAAAATTATTCTGTGCTGGACAGGCTTAATGAGATAGACCATATAACGATAAGGAATTTCCTGGCGAATATTAAAGATAAAAACTATTCCCGCTCAACGATTGTCAGAAAAATAGCTGCTTTAAGGTCTTTTTTCCGGTATATGCTCAGGGAAGGTCTCATAAAAGCAAATCCCGCCGTGGGTATGATTATGCCAAAAAAAGATAGGAAATTGCCCAATTTCCTGGACATGAAGGAAATCGGCAGATTACTGGAAGCTCCTGCTGTCGATACCCTGGATGGATTAAGGGACAGGGCTATCCTGGAAATATTATACAGTTCGGGGATCAGGGTAAGCGAACTGGTGGGGCTGAATACCGGGAATGTGGATTTAATCGGTGAAGTTCTGAAAGTAAAGGGAAAAGGGAAGAAAGAGCGGCTTGTGCCGATAGGTTCGGTTGCAGTCAACATACTGAACGAGTATATCAATAAGAGGAAAAAGGGTGACTATAAAGGGCGGCGCGCCGATTTTAACGCCGTTTTCCTGAATAAATACGGGCAGAGAATAACAGACAGGAGCGTGAGGCGGATTGTTGATAAATACATACAGGGAGCCGCGCTTGAACACAAGATATCCCCGCATGTGCTGAGGCATACATTTGCTACTCATATGCTTGATGCTGGGGCGGACTTGCGTTCAGTCCAGGAATTATTAGGCCATTCAAGCCTTTCAACGACGCAGATATACACGCATGTCACGACCGAAAAGTTAAAGAAAGTGTATGATAAAGCTCATCCGAGAGCTTAATTTTACTAAGTTACAGCCGGGAGGATTAATGAAGCGTACAATCAGCAAAAGCCTGAAAACGGTTTTGTTTTGTTTTGCGGTAATTTTTTCATGTGATTGTCTTTCTGCGGGCCTGGATCCTGTTACCGACAGGGATTGCTGGAAAGCGGTTGCGTCATCGCAGGAGAGTGATTTTGGGGCCTCCTGTGCGATTGACGGGGATCTGGCTACAAGATGGAGCAGCCAGTTTAAAGACGGTGAATGGCTTGAAATTGATTTGGGCAGGGTTAGAACAGTCGGAAAGATTACGATTTATTGGGAAGATGCTTATCCGTCGGATTATAAAATACTTTTTTCCGCTGACGGACAGGATTGGAAAGATATTGTTTTAAAAAACGGTTCTGCGGGCGCCAAGGATACTATAAGGTTTAACCCGGTTGAAGCGAGGTTTGTAAAAATAATATGCCTGAAAAGAGCCACCAAATGGGGTAATTCACTGTTCGAGGTAATGTTCAACGAGCCTGATCCGATAAATGTGCGGGCGTCGGCCTCTTCTGGCGACGGAGCGTACGACCCGCAAAAAGCGGTTGACGGTGATATTAAGACAAGATGGAGCAGTAATTTTACGGATGATGAATGGTGGATCGGAGAATTCGAAAACGAGGTCACTCTCGCGGGTGTGAAAATGGTATGGGAGACCGCTTTCGGCGAAAAGTACAGCTTGCAGGTTTCATCTGACGGCAAAGACTGGAAAAAGGTTTATGAAACGCAAGACGGAGACGGCAAGACGGATATAATTTTCTTCAAGCCGGTGAAGGCAAAGTTTTTCAGGATTGAAGGGTATCAGAGAGGGACAGGATGGGGATATTCTATTTTTGAAATTGAATTTTTCCGCGAACAGGATGCGTTAAGGTTTATTACGAAAGGTTCAGATAGCGAATACAAACCTGAATTTTCCGCGGATGGAGACAAGGAAACATGTTGGAAATCAGGCGGCAACGGAGAAAGATATCTGACTGTAAAATTACCCCGGACATTTAATCTGGGCGGGGTAGAAATACTATGGGGGGAAAATTACGCCAAATCGTATGCCGTTGAAGTTTCTATGGACGGCAAAGAATGGAAAAAAGTTTTTCTCGAGGAAAAAGGGAATGGAGACAGGGATTGGGTTTTTTTCAATGCCGGGAATGCCAACTTTATAAGATTTCACATTTTGAAGCCCGGGAAAACAGAGCCCTGTGAAATTGCGGAATTTGAGCTTAAAAGCGGGGAAGAACAGGCTACTCCGATTAAGAATTATCAGGCGCTGGCTAAAGACCTGAAGGAAGGTTTATTTCCCATGTGGCTGAGAAGAAAACAGGAGTTCTGGACAGTCTCCGGTGTCATCGGTTCTGAAAATGAAGCTCTTATAGGCGAGACCGGTACGTTCGAACCGAAAATTAACAGTTTCAGCATAATGCCTTTTTTATGTACAGGCGGAAAGGCTTATACATGGGCTGATGTGAAACTATATCAGTCTCTGGAAGATTCATACCTCCCGATGCCTTCGGTAGTCTGGGACGGCGGAAACTGGAGCCTCGGGGTATCGGTTCTTTCTGCCGGCGAGGCTTCAAATTCGTATGCGGCGGTTAAATATACGGTTAAAAACAATTCGGATGCGGATTTGTCTGCGAGGTTGATATTGGGAATCAGGCCTGTACAGCTTAACCCCGTCTGGCAGCACGGCGGCTTCTCTCCGATAAGCTCTGCTGATTTTATCGATAAGGACGGTATGGTGTCTTTGAATGTCAACGGGAAGACTGCGCTGGTGCCGCTGATGAGGCCGGATAAGTTCGGAGCCTCGTCTCTCACGGAAGGCGATATATCGAAATATATTGATGATTTGAGTGTGCCCGAAGCTAAAAACGCTTTTGACCCGGAAGGGAAAGTAAGCGCAGGGTTATTGTTTGATATGAAACTTAAGGCAGGGGAGTCGAAAGATATTATTTTATTATTTCCGCTGGATGCCGGTTCTCGTTTTCAGGAGTGGGTCGAAGCCTCTAATAAAAGCACTTATTTCAACAGTGAATGGCAGGCCCGGAAAAAATACTGGCACACTATTCTGGATAAATATGATGTTGAAATTCCGGAACAGAGGCTTATTGATATAATGAAAAGCAATGTGGCTTATATACTTATAAATAAGGATGGTTCTTTTATAAAACCCGGACCAAGGAACTATGATCATTCATGGGTAAGAGACGGGGCTATGACATGTGTTGCATTGCTGAGAGCCGCCTTGGCGGATGAAGTCAGAAAATATATCGATGCGGTCACGCCGATGATATCTGACTCGGGATGGGTCCCGTGGATTTTCTTCAATGGCAAGAATCCGGTTGGTTTTAATACCGACAAAACCGGCGAAGGGCATGAATATGACAGCCAGGGAGAATATGTTTTTCTTGTCAGGCAGTATTACGATTACAGCAAAGACAGGATGTACCTTGAAAGGATATATCCCGCGGTTATCAGGGCCTTGAAATTTGCCGCTTTGCTGCGTAAGGAGAATAAATCTGAAACTTTGGAAAACACGCCTTTCTATGGAATATTGCCTAGATCAAACAGCCATGAGGGGTATTTCCCGGCGACCCACAGCTATTGGGACGATTTCTGGTATCTGAGAGGGCTGAAAGACGGTATTCATTTGGCGCAGGTGCTCGGCAAGGGTTCTGATTTGAAATGGCTGGCTGATGAAGAGGCGGATTTCCGCCGTTGCCTGTATTCGTCTATCGACAGGGTCATGCAGCGTGACGGCATAAAGTATATTCCCGGCTGCGCTGAGAAAGGGGATTTTGATGCTACATCTACAGCCATAGCCGTTATGGCGTGCGGGGAAGAGGATTTATTGCCGGAAGAACCGCTGCAATATACCTTCAGCAGGTATTATGAGGATTTCAGCAAAAGGCTGATACCTGGCGGAGAGGCCACTTTTACCCCTTACGAAGTAAGGTCTGCGGATGCCTTCCTGAGAATGAATGATAGGGAAAAAGCAATCAGTATGCTAAGATATTTTACTGCGGATTCCGTCAGGCCTTTTGCATGGAACCATTTCGCTGAAGTCGTCCATGCGGATCCCCGGGCTCCTTCATATATCGGAGATATGCCGCATACATGGGTAGGCTCAGGTTATATAAGCGCCGTCAGGACGATGCTGGTATATGAGAAAGGGGAAAAACTGATTGTGGGATCCGGGCTTGTGCCGGAGTGGTTCGATAAAGGGATAAAAGTTTCAAATCTCCCGACTATGTACGGAAAAATAAGTTATTCGGCGGCTAGAAAGAAGGGAAATATAGTGTTTGAATTCAGCGGAGATGCTGTGCCTCCCGGAGGATTTTCAATACTGCTTCCCGCCGGATTTGGCGCGGCGAAAGCGGTAGTGAACGGAGAGGCCGCTGAGATATCAGATAACAGCGTACACTTCAGTTCTCTCCCGGCAAAGATCGAGGTAACCATTTGAAAGCCGGCTTGGGAATTTTTGATATAGATGGCGTTCTGGTCGATGTTAGGGAATCGTACAGGAAAGCCATAATCCAGACAGCCCTTACTTATTTGACGGAATATCTAAAATTGGATTTCCGCACATCTTTTACCGTTAATGATGATATTGTCAGTT
>JAFGBE010000154.1 GCA_016933315.1 Candidatus Auribacterota bacterium | reverse complement strand
ATCAAAATTTTTTTCAATTGTTCCTCCAATCAGATGCGGCCTGAAAATGATAACCTTAACAATAGACTATTAAATATTACGCTATAAAAATATTTTTTTCAAGTAATTAGTCTGCTTTTTGGGAAAAAAATCACATTATTTTTTACTGTATCTTTCACAATATGATTTAAAAATACGCCCGGCAAGAGGAGCAGCCGAATGGCTGCCTGATTCTCCGCCTTCAATAAGCACCACTACAACAACTTCCGGATTGGCCCTCGGAGCAAAGCCTCCGAACCATGCGTGGGTCCCATTGCCTGCCTGGGCGGTCCCTGTCTTGCCGCAAATATCAAAACCCGGCACCGAAGCCGCCGTCCCCGTTCCATGCGCCTCATTTACTACCCTCCACATGGAATCTTTTATTATCTTCTGTTTTTTTTCGTTTATAGGCCGCGCGGACTTTTCAAACGGCAAAAATTCCTTTATCCTATCACCCGTATCATGTCTCACCACGGAAAGGGCTACTCTCGGCCTGTACACACTTCCGCCGTTTGCGACCGCAGACAAAAAAACAGCCGACTGCAGAGGTGTAGCCAGCATATATCCCTGCCCTATCGACAAATTAACCGTATCGCCCTGGTACCAGCTCTGCCCTGTTTTTTCCTTTTTCCATTCAGGCCCCGGGAGCTCAGGCGATACCTCCCCGTAAATGTCTATGCCTGTTTCCTGCCCGTAACCGTAGCTTCCCGCAGCCTCGATTATCCTGCTGACCCCGCAATTCAGCCCTTCATTATAAAAATAAATATTACATGAATACTTTATGGCATCCCTTAGGTCAACATAACCGTGCCCCCTTTTCTCCCAGCAGTTAAATACCCTGTCCCCGAAACTGAAACTGCCCGAGCAGTGATGTTTTGTGTTTACGGAAAAATCAGGCCTGTCGAGAGACGCCAGCGCGATAACCACCTTGAATATCGAACCGGGAGGATACATCCCGCTTATCGCCCTGTTCAGAAGCGGAAGGTCTTTGTTTTTGATTATCAGGTCTATTTCTTTCTGTTCAACAAATCCCGAAAAAATATTAGGGTCAAAATCGGGTTTTGACGCCAGCGCAAGCACTTCGCCGCTCTGCGCATTTAAAACTACTGCGGCGCCTTTAGCTCCGTCCATAATATTTTCAACATCTTTCTGAAGGTCAATATCAATAGTAGTATATATATCATACCCTCTCGCGGGGGGATGCGATTTTAATATCCTGTCCCTGTAACCCCGGCTGTCAACCTGCACCTGCATGCCGCCTTTTTCACCCCTGAGATAATCCTCATACTCCTTTTCAAGACCCGTAATACCGACCATGTCATCCGCGGAATAACCCCTGTCTTTATTTTTTTCATAATCATCCCTGCTTATCCTGCCGACATAACCCAGCAGGGAACTCCCGACGCTGCCGTAAACGTAGTTCCTCGCGGGGACCCTTTCAACAACGACACCCGGCAAATCAAGCCGGTTCTCTTCTATCTGGGCGACTTCTTTCTCCGATATATCTCTTTTAACTACAACAGGTGTATACGGCCTCCACCTGTATTCCTTGAGCTTTTTCTGCACATAATCCTTGCCAAGCCCGAGAGTCTGCTCGAGGAAATACATGGTCTTGTCTTTATCCTTAATGTCTTCTTCAACCAGGCAGACATTATATGATGGGCGGTTATCGGCAAGAAGTTTCCCGTTCCGGTCATAGATATTTCCGCGAAGGGGCATTGTCCTTATGATACGAATCCTGTTATTCGCGGAATATTCGCTGTATTTGGGATAATCCACAACCTGTATAATGAAAAGCTTTATCCCCAGCACAAGAGCAAGGATCAAACCTAAAACAGCGATAATCCTCAAGCGGGGATGCATTTCATTTAACAGGCCCAGACCCATCATTTGTATCGGACCTCTTTTCGAAAGATGAAATCGAGAAGTGGAATCAATATGCAGCAGAAAGCAAGGTTAACAAACGCAAACGCGCTGAATTCTATGTTCAGCATCCTGACTTTTCCTATCTCATGCATAAAATTGGTAAAATTCACCGACACATAGGCAAACACGTATGAACAAATCCATATCACCGTGAATTTTGTGGTCAGGTGTTCCTTATAAAGGTGTTTCCTGATAAAAGCAATGATGAAAACGCTTATGAGAGAAGCAATCATCATGCTTCCCATGGAACCCCCGGAAAAACAATCGCTCGCCAAACCCGCTATAAAAGCGATGAGGCACCCCGTCCCGAACCCGAACAACAACGCCGCGTAACATGTGATTATCAGCAGGAGGTCGGGCTTCACTCCCATTATCCTGGTCGGGCTTAAAAAAGCAACTTCGATGACCAGCGCAGCAAGAATAACAATTATAAATTTTATTTTTAACACATGCTTAACCCCAACCTTAACCTCAGCCTCAACCTTTTTCTCCCCTATTTCTCTATTATTACAAGCACATTCTCGATTTTATTGAAATCCACTTCCGGCCTGATTTTCGCGAATTTATTCAATTCGTCTTCTTCCATATAGACGCTGATGATAGAGCCTATAAGGAGCCCTTTCTGGTAGATTCCTCCCATTCCCGAGGTGACTACTATATTATCTTTCTCGACTTCTGAATTCCTGGATATGTAAGACATCTTGAGCCCTCCGGCTCCGTCACCGGATATCATGCCCATATCCCTCGTTTCCTGTATCATAGCGCTGCATTTGCTTTTAACATCATTAATAAGCAAAACACGGGAAACATCTTCGTAAACTTCTATGATGTTGCCTACAAGGCCTGCCCCGGATACCACAACCATGTTGCCTCTGATGCCGGCCTTTGAACCTTTGTTTATAAGAATTGTCTTATTCCAGTTTGAAATATCCCTGCCGACCACCTCGGCCGGAATCGTCTGGAACGGGACCCTCTTTTTAAACTCAAGCAGTTTCCTGAGCTGGGTGTTTTCGATTGCCGCTTCCCTTGATTCCAAGATGCTTATTTTCAAGAGGTCATTTTCCTCTTTCAGGCGCTTATTTTCCGCTATTATGGACCTTACTTTTGTGAAATCGGACAGGGAAGAAAGATTGCTTTTAATGCTTTCCGTAACGTTAAGGAAAGGATGGACAAGATTAACGCAGAAATTCTTAACAGAGCCTGAAAACGGGCTGAATGCGAGTATAAAAAACAAAGTGAGGATAATTAGTAATACAAAAGCCCTTTTCCGCCATAACATTTAAAGTCTACCTAAGCTCCGCGCTTTCTCCGCACCTGAATTTTCTCAAGGAATTTCAACTCGTCAAGGACCTTGCCTGCTCCAAGGGCAACCGCAGACAACGGGTCATCAGCAACATGTATAGGAAGCCCCGTTTCTTCGGCAAGAAGTTTGTCAAGGCCTCTCATCAGCGCTCCGCCGCCCGCAATAACTATACCCCTGTCAACAAGGTCAGCCGCGAGTTCAGGAGGGCATCTTTCGAGCGATGTTCTTACAACTTCGACTATCGTATTGACCGGCTGCATTAATGCTTCTCTTATTTCCTCGGAACGGACAGTCAATGTTTTCGGAAGGCCCGCAATCTGGTCTCTTCCTTTGACTTCCATCGACACTTCTTCATCCAGCTTATATGCAGACCCGATTTTTATCTTTATGTTTTCTGCTGTATTTTTGCCTATAAGAAGGTTGTACTGGCGGTTCATATATTTTATAACTGCTTCGTCCATTTCATCGCCGCCGGTCCTTATGCTTCTTGAAAAGACTATCCCGGCAAGAGATATAATCGCCACTTCTGTCGTGCCGCCGCCGATATCCACTATCATATTGCCGGCAGGCTCCTGAACCGGAAGCCCCACTCCGATAGCCGCTGCCATAGGTTCTTCGATAAGAAAAACCTTTCTCGCGCCGGCGTGTTCGGACGACTCGATAACGGCCCTTTTTTCGACCTCGGTAATACCGGATGGAACCGCAATGACTATCCTCGGTCTGACAAGCGCCTTCCTGTTATGGACTTTCTGTATGAAATAACGCAGCATGTTCTCCGTTATTTCAAAATCGAATATAACTCCGTCTTTCATCGGCCTGACAGCAACTATGTTTCCCGGAGTTCTTCCCAGCATCCTTTTTGCCTCATCACCGACCGCAAGGACATTCGTCGTGCCTTCCTGTATGGCAACAACAGACGGCTCACAGAGAACTATACCCCTGCCCTTAACATAAACCAGTGTATTAGCTGTTCCCAGGTCAATACCTATATCACTTGAGAAAAGACCGAAAATGGAATCCAGAAACATTTACTCCCCCTATCATGGAAGGCGTTTTAAAGCCGGTAGTTTAATTTTGGTTTTTTTATCCAAAAAACAGTTTGTAATCCGAATTTTTTATACCAAACGGAACAGATAAAATCAACACTTTTTATTTTGCCGTTCCCCTTGTGTTTTTTGAATTTTTCGTTTTTCTAGAACTTTTGCCTTTTGAATCCGTATTATTGCTGATATTTATATCTTTTTGGAACCTTGCGTAAGGGAATTTCTTTCCGGGGCACTCCGTGGATTCCCCCTTGATTTTTCCGTGAAAAAGGACTTTATTCTGGGGGATATTATATTTTTTCATAAGATGCTTTGTCAGCCACACCAGCGACCAATACTGTTTCTCGGTCATGCATTTTTCATTGAGGTTGCCGACTATGCATATCCCTATCCCCTGGATATTAAGCCATCTCTGCCTGACATGCCCGCCTTCTATCTGGCGTTTCCACCTTGAGCCGGTTTCTATCTGTCCGTCCCTTCTTCCGCTTGTCCCGTTATCTATCACAAAATGGTAAGCAAGCCCATTTCTCATTCCTCTTCTTCTGTGGGCTTTATCGAATATCGCGGCGTTTCCCGTCTCTGTCGCGCTATGATGTATGACTATGTATTTCCAGTCCCCTTTTTGCGCTTCGGCCGGAACCGCGAAAGCATCAGCGCATAAACACATAAACATCAATGCCAAAGAATAAAAAACAAAAAATTTCAGATTGCGCGACATCCGCAGGATTCTCCTCTAGCTATCTTTTCTATCCCCGCCAGAGGCGGGCAAGCGTAGTTACTATGTTCTAAGTGTTTATATATTTTTATCTGTGTAATCTGTGTCATCTGTGGTTACTATTATTTTTT
>JAFGBE010000153.1 GCA_016933315.1 Candidatus Auribacterota bacterium | reverse complement strand
TCATGGTGGACTGGAGTTTTGTGTGAAGCTTCGATATTTCCGTCCTCATCTGGACCCTTAATTTAGCGTCAAGGTTTGAAAGAGGTTCATCAAAAAGAAACGCCTTGGGTTTTCTGACTATCGCCCGCCCGACAGCCACCCTCTGACGCTGTCCGCCCGAAAGAGCCTTGGGTTTCCTGTCAAGAAGAGCTGTTATGCCCAGTATTTCGGCCGCTTCTTTAACTCTCTTGTCTATTTCTTCCTTGGAATATTTCCTGAGTTTCAGGCCGAAAGCCATATTCTTGTAAACCGTCATATGGGGATAAAGGGCATAATTCTGAAAAACCATCGCAATGTCCCTGTCCTTGGGCGGAATATCGTTGATAACCTTCTCATCTATCGTGATGGCGCCGGATGATATTTCCTCAAGGCCGGCCACCATCCTCAGGGTCGTGGATTTACCGCAACCCGAGGGCCCGACCAACACAAGGAATTCCTTATCCGAAATATCAAGATTAGCGCTTTGAACGGCAACAACCCCGCCGGGATACACTTTCTTCACATCCTTAAGAACGACCCTTGCCATATAAATACTCCTTAATAAGAATTACATAATGATTATAACATCTATAAGAACTCAAATAATAACACTTTTTTTCGCCTGTTGTCAAAAAAAACAAAGTTGAAGGGGGCGGGAGGGGAAACCCCTATTCCGAATCGGGATTTATATAATCGACAACGCCGTTTACGGTATCGGATATTTTATCTTTTATCTTCTTCACGCCGTTTGAGATATTTTCCCCCGCGGCATTAATACCCTCTTTTATATTATTAGCGGCTTTAAAGGGGATATCAAGCGCGTTCAATATGGAATTTATTATCGCCTTTTCGCTGCCCGGGGCGAGCTTGAACTGCGGGTCGGATATATTGCCCGTTAAAATGTAATGGAATTTCATATCTTTATGTTCCGAAATATAAGTAACAACCTTTTCCACGGCAACCCCGGAAAGCTGCTGGGAAATAAATCCTTCTTTTGCCCTGACAGCAACCTCGCTTAACTCTATATACCCGCCGCCCACAAGTTCCCCGTCCCGGCACGCGCCCCTGCAGAAAACTGATACCTCGCCGCTGTCTATGATTATAGGCGAAGCCGGATTATAATAAGGGCTGAATTGGTTAAGCACAACGTTGTCCAGATGCATGTCAACCTCAAAATTCTTAATAAAAGCCGCAGGGTTGAATTCACCGCGTATGCTTACTTTCGACTTTCCCGAATCCCCTATAACGGCGTCAAGTGTTAATCCAGCGTATTTATCTTCCGCCGGAAGCGGCAAATAAAACTTCTCCAGTACGATATTTAGGTGTTTCAGCTCCATGCTGAATTGTTTCTCGGGAAAATCGTCCATAAACCGGACGACGCCTTCATTAACCTTCAGTGTCCCGATCTGCAGCCCCTGAAAATTGAGACTTTCTCCGGAACCGGCCCCGCCGGAAGAACCCAGCCTTTTCTTCATCTCAACGATATTTATTTTTTTCTCCCTGGTCCTTTCCACTTTTAAAACAGGTTTTTCCACATTTATATAATTAACCCATAAATGCCCTGACATCAAGGCGCGGAGGTTCAGCCCGGCCTTGACGCTTTCCGCGGTAAAAAAAGGTTCCTTGCCGAAATCCGCATCTATAAGGCTTATATTCTCAACTTCTATTTCCCCGGTAATAATCTTCAGCTTAAAATCATCAAACCTCACATCCAGGCTTGTCCTGTCATATATGCCGGAAATAACGAAATTCTTCAGTGTATCGGTAAAATATATGTAAATGACACCGGCTGTCAGGCAGAAAATAACGAGGAAAGACACCGTAAGCCGCAATAATATGTGTTTTTTCGTATGTTTAGTCTGTTTTTTCATAACGAATAAAGGAATATACCGGATTTAGACACAGGAAAACCGAAAAATACTCAAATATTTTTTCAGGGGGCGGTTAATTCCCCGGCGCGCTGATAGTTTCATCAACATTTCTTCTGTCGGTTTCCGCCGATTGCCAGATTTTGTTCGCCTCTTTGAGATATCTTTTCTGGGTGCTGACTGTAGGAGAGTTCTTGGCTTTTATATAAAGGTCTATAGACTTAAAATACAGTTTCATGCATGAATAATAACCCCTGCTTACTCTCTTGCTGATTTCAAGCAGCTTATTACCCACGATTTCGGCGTCTTTCGCGTTCCTGAAAGGCGGGTTCTCAGGGTCATCCCATATCAACTCATCAAGGATATCCGAAAGATAGTCCCTGCTTTCTTCAGCTGTCAACCTCCTGTTCGAATCCTTGAGTTTTTTCGCCCTTTCCGCCTTCAGTTCGGCTTTTCTTCTTATATCCTCAAGCTCTTTGTCTTTTCTATCCTCCCTGCTTATCCATTTCCCCTTGAACTTCACCAGGCCTTTCGCCTGCTGCTGCTTATCAAACCTGTTTACAAGCTCCACCTTTTTGTTATAAAGATATATCAGTTTTTCTTTGTCCTGTTCGGGCATCGGAGTTATTTCTTTTATCCTGTCCTTAAAAATCTTCATAAGGTTTGAATTAACGGATATTTTGACATACTCCCTGTTCTCTTCGAGTATCCTGCCTTCCATGGTTATCCCGTTCTGCATCAATATCCTGTCACGCGGGATGTTATCGGAAATTTCCCTTATCTTTGTCAAAAGCAGTATATATTCCGTTTCGCTGATATCTCCTCCGGGAATGGCAATAAGTTCACAACCGGCATCAGCGGTCTCCGACGACATCAAAGGTTCCGCGGCGCCGACATCAAGTTCATCAGATATCTGTTCCTGCGCATGCGACGCTGAAAAAACGGAGAGAAAAACAACCGCAAATAAATTTACACGGCTCTTCGCAAAATTCATATGCTTACTTGCCCTTCAGGCTTAATTCAACCATCTTGGCCTGGACCCCTTCCAGAAGATTAAGTTTTCTGGCAAGTTCATCCTGCTTTTGCTTCTGGCCCACAAGTTCCAGGACAATCAAGCCGCTGTTTGAACAATTATCGAGCAGCCCGTCATGTATCCCAAGCCTTGTTTTTATTATGCATCCCCATTCGGTAAGTATCTTCTGAACCGTAACGGCCGATTCCTTCCTCTTGTCAACCAGCACTATCAGTAAGGTCTTATCCATAAAGCGGTTCCCCCCTTTCAGAACATATATATCAATACCATAAATCAGAAGATTTTCCCATAAGTTTTAGGAAGGGCCGCGATTTCCCGGCATAGACAAGCCGGACAAGCCCATATCGGGCAAACGGTCCGGCCGCCTGTAAATCGTATTATTTCACTTTATCAAATCTTTTTCGCTTCAGATAATGCGTATGCAAAAGCTCGTGTGCCTTATGACTGTTCGGCTTCTCCAGAAAATCCTCATAAAGTTTTTTTATCGCAGGATTTTCATGGGATTTTCTTATAGTCATAGCCTCGTCTTCCTGATAGATCGCTCTGGCGCGGGCTTTCCTGATCTCGGGGCTCGTGGGAACAGGCTGTCCGCCGCCGCCCAGGCAACCTCCCGGACACGCCATAATCTCAATAAAATGATATTCGGCTTCACCGCTTCTCACCTTGTCCATAACTTTCTTCGCCGCGCTCAGCGAATGAGCGACCGCGACCTTGACCTTTGCCCCCTCGAGAAATTTATACTCTTCTTTTACTCCTTCGATAGTTATTCCCGCTTCTTTCACATCTTCCATTCCCCGGACAGGCGTAATTTCCAGATTCTTGAACGGGACTTCCCTGCCGGTCACTATCTCATACACTGTCCTCAACGCCGCTTCCATAACACCGCCCGTAGCCCCGAAGATTACAGCGGCTCCCGTAGATATACCGAAGGGGTTATCATATTCCTCAATAGGCATATCCTTCAAGTCAAGGCCGGCCATTTTCATCATTTTAGCCAGTTCGCGCGTTGTGAGAACATAATCCACGTCCTTATACCCGCTGGCATTCATTTCGGGCCTTTCCGCTTCATACTTCTTGGCAACACAGGGCATTATGGAGACGGTTATCATCTTAGAGGGATTTATCCCTTCTTTTTCCGCAAAATACGTTTTGGCAAGCGGCCCGAACATCTGCTGCGGGCTTTTACAGGTTGACACATGCGTCAAAAGATCGGGGTAAAAGTGCTCTATATATTTAATCCATCCCGGCGAACAGCTTGTGGTCATAGGCAGCAATCCCTTTTCCTTATCTACAAGCGTTCTTTTAAGCCTTGTAATGAATTCCGTTCCTTCCTCCATAATGGTAAGGTCTGCCGTAAACTGCGTATCAAAAACCTTGTTAAAACCCAGCTTTCTCAATCCCGCAACCATCTGCCCCGTAACCCTTGTGCCGGGTTCCATGCCGAATTCCTCGCCGAGCGCGGCTCTTACCGCGGGCGCTGTCTGGACCACGACATATTTATCCGGATCCGCCAGGGCGTCCCAGACAGGCTGAACACACGATGTCTCATAAAGCGCGCCGGTGGGACACCTGTTTATACATTGCCCGCACATAGTGCAGGAAGTATGCATTAGGCCCTGCCCGAAAAACGTATCTATATGGACATCGTTACTCCTGCCTACCGGCTTTACGGCGTGGACACCCTGCAACTCCTCGCACGTACGCACACATCTTCCGCACATAATACATTTATCGGGGTCCCTCGTAAGGGAAGGTGTTATCTCAAGCTCTCTGGTCCTTTTTCCCTTTTTGGGGAAAGGCAATTCCTCAATACCGTATTCCTCGGCAAGCTTCAGAAGTTCGCAGTTGTTGTTCCTGGGACAGGTATAACACTCCCCGAAATGGCTGCCCAGGAGAAGCTGTATGTTCATCTTCCTGGCTTTAATCACCCTGGGAGTGTTTGTCCAGATTTTCATTCCGTTCGAAGCCATAGCGGTGCAGGCAGTCTGCAATGTCCTCGCCCCGTCCACATCCACGACGCAGATCCTGCAATTGCCGGCAAGGCATAAATCGCTGTGATAACAGAGCGTCGGGATTCTTATGCCGTTTTTCCCCGCAACTTCAAGAATAGTCTCTCCCTGAACCGCTTTGCATTTCTTCCCATTTATATGAATATCCATTAACTCTCTCTCCTTTCAAATCTTATTTAAGACAATAACTCTTCTTTAAAATTATCAAGAATGCTGATAAAGGCATTCGTGGATGACTGCCCCAGCCCGCATTTGCTTGTAAGTTTCATGCAACTGGAAATATCGCGGAGATTTTTTATTTCCCGTTCTGTGATCTTCCCGTCTTTTATTTTCTCAACGGCATCTACAAAATACCGGGTCCCCTCCCTGCACGGGGTGCATTGTCCGCACGACTCATCAAGGAAAAACTCCATAAAATTCTCCATTATATCAACCATTTTCCTTGTTTTGTCGAACACTATGACTGAGCCGCCCGTGGGGATATCCTCAAAAGAGATTTCCCTGTCAAACTGCGATTCGGGAATCACTATTCCGGATGCCCCTCCTATATCCACGGCTTTCGTATTCTCAGCTTCCGCAAGCTTCAACAGGTCTTTTACTTTCATTCCGAACGAGATTTCATAGACACCCGGCTTTTTTACGTCACCCGAGACGCTGATCAGTTTTGTCCCTGTCGATTTTTCCGAACCCATGTTTTTAAACCACTGCGCTCCACGGGTAACGATATGCGGTATATTACAGAATGTCTCGACATTGCTTACCAGAGTCGGGTGGCAGAATAACCCGCTGCTGACGGGGAACGGCGGCTTATTTTTGGCTTCGCCTCTTTTCCCTTCAAGCGATTCAATCAGGGCCGTTTCCTCCCCGCAGACATAAGCGCCCGCTCCCAGGGATATCCTTATATCAAAATCAAAATTGCTCCCGAGTATTTTTTTCCCGAGAAGGTTATTTTTTCTCATCCCGTCGAGAGTATTTTCAAGTCCGGCTTTCAAATACTCATATTCACCCCGAAGATAAACGATACCTTCCTTCGCGCCTATCACATAAGCTGTTATAGCCATTCCCTCAAAGACCTTTTCGGGTATGGTTTCAAGTATAACCCTGTCTTTAAAAGTGCCCGGCTCACCTTCATCGGCGTTACAAATAACATATTTTATCGTGTCCGCCGCCGCGCCGCACAAATACATTTTCAGGCCCGTGGGAAAACCCGCTCCGCCTCTGCCTTTGAGCCCGGAATCCTTGATTATATCGGTAATTTCTGCCCTGTTTATCTCAAAAGCTTTTTTTAAAGCTTCCCCCTGTTTTATCCTTTCAAGCACAAACCCTGTTGCCGGCATAAATACCCTCCTATTTATTTTTATAAGACCTGATGATTTCTTTCGCTTTCTCAGGTGTAAGTTCCGTATATACTTTATCGTTTATCAGCATCGCGGGGGCTTTGTCGCACATACCGAGGCAATTAGCTCTTTCAAGCGTGAATTTCATATCTTTGGTGGTATTGCCGAACTTCACCCCTATTTCATCCTCTATAGCCTTTACTATGTTATCGGCATTTTTCAATTTGCAGGATATCGTGCGGCACACCCTGATTTTATACTTACCGCTCTTTTTGACCGGCAGGAAAGCATAGAACGAAGAGACGCTGTAAACTTCATTTGGGTCTACTCCGAAACGCTTGCCCACTTCAACAGCCATAATATCATTCAGATATCCGAACTTTCTCACAAGTTCTTCAAGCACACAGAGGAGATTCCCTCTATCTAAATTTGTTTTCGAAAGAATATTATCGAGCTCATTGATCACTTCTTTTTTTGAGATTTTCGATGAAACTGTCATTACTCCTTCCTTTCTTATTGTGAAAATATTCACAATATATATTAAAAAAATTATTGGCAACAAACCAAAATTTAAATGCTCGAATAGTACCTTCAAGAAGAAAGTAAAGCCAAAGTATACATTAAAAGCAAATCCATTTCAAGTAACTTATTCACAAAAAAAATCTTTTAATTTTTCCCTGGCTTCGGGAAGCTGAAGGGGGTCGCAGTAAATTACAATCCCCGCGGAACTGTCCAGTTCAAGTCTCTCCGCCGTTAAACCCGGAGGGATATTTTTATCGCCTTTAATATAGGACCATCTTTTGCCGTATATTTCGGAGAGCTGTATCACCGCGCCGTGCTCTTTTTTAAGCCGGCGCGCGATTTCATCGAATTTTTCCGGGAATTTCGATTCCATTTTAAAAATAAAGGTCTCTCTCCCCTTTTTTGATTCTTTCATAATAGCTGACCAGCTGAGAATAAAAAGCCGGCAATTTTTCTTTCACTTCCCTGATTTCTTTTTCTATAACTTTTTCGCCGGCTCGCAGAGTCTCCTCGCTGGCAAAATCGTCAAGCCATTCCCTGAACGTCAGTATAGCGTTCAGCTTGCAGAACCTGCCTTCCTGCCCGCTCCTCAAAAGTTCCATAATACATTCGCCTGTCCTGCCGCACCTGTATCCCGCGGTGCAGAAAGAAGTTATATATCCCATTTCGGAAAATTCTCTTATGACTTCATCAAGGCTCCTCGTATCCCCGAGAATAAACTGCTGTCTTGCTTCCTGCTGCCTGTCATAAGCCTCGCTGTAAGCTCCTATCCCTATCCTCGTCGACGCATCAGTCTGCGTTACGCCCATCCCCAGTGTCGCTCTCCTCATTTGAGCGCTTTCCCTGGCGGTTATTATCATCCCCGTATACGGAATCGCCAGGCGGATAACGGTAATAATCTTCCTGAAATCATCGTCGCTCACCTTGAACTGAGGATTATCCGAAACAGGCGAGTTCATCGCGGGTTCAATCCTGGGGAAAGATACGGTATGGGGCCCGATTCCGAATTTTGTCTCCAGCTCTATAGCATGCAAAACAAGCCCGATTATTTCAAACCTCCAGTCAAACAAACCGAACAGAACTCCCAGCCCGACATCATCAACTCCCGCTTCCAGAGCCCTGTGCATTGAATAAAGCCTCCATTTATAATTTCCTTTCAGTGTATCCGAAGGATGCATTTTCCTGTACGCGCCGTGGTGATAAGTTTCCTGGAAAACCTGATATGTGCCTATCCCGACATCATGCAGCATTTTCAAGTCTTCTATGCTCATGGGCGCGGCGTTCACGTTGACTCTTCTTATCTGCCCGAAACCGTTCCTTGTTTTTACTTTTACGCCGTATATGTTCCTGATAGATTCCGCGATATATCCGGTATCAGTCAGCGGATGCTCCCCGTAAACCACAATCAGGCGTTTATGCCCTATCTTACCGGCGAGGATTTCAGATTCCCTCCTTATTTCTTCCATGGACAGGGCTCTCCTGTCCACAAGGCCGCTGTTGCCCGATTTAAAGCCGCAGTAAAGGCAGTTGTTGACACAATAATTCCCTGTATACAGCGGGGCGAAAGTGACAATCCTGTTATCGTAGACCCTGCGCTTGACCTCGGCCGCGGCTTCTTTCATCTCTTCCAGCAGCCCCCTGTCGGTCACATTTATCAAAGCAGCTGTCTCGGCCGCCGAAAGGGTCTTTATCTCCAGCGACTTCCTGATAATATCCCTGACCCTGGACGGCTCGGGGTCGGAATTTTCCTCCAGAATACCGAAAACCTGATTGTCGTCTATAAAATCTCTGTCTCCGTCCAGGTACTTGTCTATCTGCCCTGTCTTTATCCTGTTACTGACCCATGTTTTTACATCAGCGTCTCTCATCCATCTCTCCTTTAATTGAATTGCCGCCTGCTTTCATATTTTTTTACCCAGCGCCGATTTAACCGTTACTCCTTCCACGGAGCCGAGTTTCCCTGTCAGCGCCCCGATTTCATCCGTAGTGGCATCCACAATCAGCGTAATGACGCAGCAACGTTTTTTCTCATAAGGCATCCCGGTCCTCGAAACTATAATACCGCCGTATTGCGAGAGTATGCCGTTAACCGCAGCAGATGTCTTTTCCCTGTTTTCTATAATGATACCCACAAAACCCAGTCTTTTTTCCATAACTGCCCTCCCGTAAAAAAATCCCGGCCTGACCTGCTGGGTCAGACCGGGACAAATTTTAGCTCTAATCTCCGGCGCGACCCTCGGCATCAGGCGATACCGCCCTTTCCTCAGGAAAACAAATCACATGCCTATATGCTTTCTTCAATCTTCTTTAACAGAATTTCCGGTTTTATCGGTTTTTCCAATACCGCTTTCACCGGCAGAAAATCCTCGTTCGGCTCAAAACCGAAAGGAAGGCTCATTTCTTTTCTTATTCCCGTAATCATTATAACGGGAGTCCCTTTTGTTGAGCTTTCTTTCTGAAGTTTCCTGGCAATATCAAACCCCTCCGTTTTTGTTGCCATCATCACATCAAGAATTATCAGATCGGGTTTGTTGTTCTTCGCCTGATTAAATCCCTCCATTCCGTTTTCCGCGGAAAACACTTCATAATTCTTTGTTTCCAGAAGTGTTTTTATAGCCTCGACAAAATCAACATCGTCGTCAACTATTAATATTTTCTTGGCCATTTAACCCTCCTTGCTCTTTCGGTCCCTTTTCCTGTAGTCACTTATTATCTCAATTATTTTCTGATTGGTCAATTCCCCATATATTTTATCATCTACCATAACGACCGGCGCAAGTCCGCATGCTCCGAGGCATCTTGCCTCGTGCAGGCTGAAAAGGCCGTCTTCCGTCGTCTCCCCGATCACAATCCCCAGTTCTTTTTCAACTGTCCGGAGAATCTCGCCGGCTCCCTTTACATAACAGGCCGTGCCGAGGCATATGGCGATACTGTGCTTCCCCTGGGGCTTGAGCTTGAAATAATGATAAAATGTGGCGACCCCCCATATGTGGGACGTCGGTATATTCATGGTGAGGGCTATCTCATCCATGACTTCACGGCTCAAATACCCGAAAAGGTTCTGTGCCCGGTGAAGGACGGCAATAAGGTATGATTCAGGCCTGTCGGTTTTTTCAAGCACATCTCCCATATATTTTTTAAGCGCGGCGATTTTTCCGTTTTCCAAAGAAGTTTGCATAAATTTATATCTCCTATCTGGCGCGCACAAGCCCGCGCGGTATTATTCCCTTCGGTTCTTTCTTTTTATAATGTGTATGCAGTATTTTATGGGAAATCTCACTAAGAGGCCTTCCTAAAAATTCCTTGTACAATCTCTGGACATCGGGGTTTTCATGGCTTCTCCTGAT
>JAFGBE010000152.1 GCA_016933315.1 Candidatus Auribacterota bacterium | reverse complement strand
GAGTAAGGGCCTACGGCTCTGGCATGTATCTTGTCAGCCACGAGATGCGCAAGCTTCATCATATAAATACATCCGACAACCACTTGCTGTTCGAATTTTTCGCCCGTCCTGCCGTCGAACAGCGTGGTCTTGCCGCTTTCCGGCAGCTTGGCTTCTTTCATAATCCTGCGTATTTCTTCCTCTTTCGCCCCGTCAAACACCGGCGTCAGGACTTTAATCCCGAGAATCGAAGCGGCCCACCCAAGGTGCGTTTCAAGCACCTGTCCCACATTCATCCTCGAAGGAACACCGAGAGGGTTCAGCACTATTTCTACCGGAGTCCCGTCTTCAAGGAACGGCATATCCTCTTCAGGAAGTATTTTCGCGATAACGCCTTTGTTCCCGTGCCTTCCGGCCATTTTATCGCCGACCTGAAGTTTTCTCTTGCTGGCGACATACACTTTGACCTGCTTTATAACTCCGGGCTCAAGCTCATCGCCTTTCTTGATATGCTCCAGCTCTTTTTCCTCTTCTGTGAGTATTTCCTCTACAATATGGTCGTATTTGGCAAAAATAGTTTTTATTTTAATCCTGATATCCGGGTCTTCCTCGGTTATGTCCATCCCCGAATACTTCAGGTTTTCAAGCTTGCTGACCTGGTTCTTTGTTATTTTCTGCCCGGCCTGGATTATAACTTCTCCCGTATTGACATCGACAATATCCGATTTTATCGGCTTGCCCAGCAGCAGGTTCTTCAGCGCCTCTTTTTTCTCCGTTTCAGCTTTTTCAAGCCTTTCTTCTTTCCTCTGCTGGATTTCCCTCGTCCTCCTGCGCTCTTCTTTTTTCTCGGCTTCGTTTTTCGCCTTTTCTTTGCGCGAGAACATCTTCACATCCATCACTATGCCTTCCGTCCCTGACGGAACACGCAATGACGTGTCTCTCACATCGGCCGCTTTCTCTCCGAAGATAGCCCTTAAAAGCTTTTCTTCCGGAAGAAGCTCGGTTTCGCTCTTGGGAGTGATTTTCCCGACAAGTATATCACCCGGCTTAACTTCCGCCCCGAGCCTGATTATCCCGTCATCGCCGAGGTTTTTAAGCGCTTCCTCTCCGACATTAGGTATATCCCTTGTGATTTCCTCTTTGCCTATTTTGGTTTCTCTGGCGCTCGCCTCGAATTCCTCAATATGGATGGATGTATATATATCTTCTTTTACAATCCTTTCGCTTATCAATATCGCATCTTCGAAATTATATCCGCCCCACGGCATAAAAGCGCAAAGCACATTCCTTCCGAGCGCGATTTCACCGTCCCTTGTGGAAGGGCCGTCAGCGATAATATCGCCTTTTTTGACTTTCTCTCCTTTTCTGACCACGGGCCTCTGGTTAAAACAGGTCCCCGCATTGGAACGCAGGTACTTTTTCAGCCTGTAAACCCTGCTGCCGATATGCACTTCATTGGCATCCGCATAACTGACTGTCCCGTCTTCCTCGGCTATAACCATAACGCCTGAATCTCTCGCCGCCTTGGATTCAAGGCCGGTCGCGACAAAAGGCTGCTCCGTGCTTAAAAGCGGCACGGATTGCCTCTGCATATTCGACCCCATCAAAGCCCTGTTCGCGTCATCGTGTTCAAGGAACGGGATAAGACCCGCCGCAACACTGACGAGCTGTTTGGGGGAAACGTCCATATAATTTACTCTCTCAGCTTCTATCGTGCGGAACTCACCTTTGCATCTGGAAAGGACCTCGCTGTTGATAAACTTTCCTTTTGCGTCAATAGCGGCATTGGCCTGCGCTATAATATAATCGGTTTCCTCGTCCGCCGTAAGATAATCTATCTTTTCGGTTACTCTGCCGTTTTCGACTTTCCTGTAAGGAGTTTCAACAAACCCGTATTCATTTACCCTCGCATAACAGCTCAAATATGAAATCAAGCCGATGTTCGGCCCTTCAGGAGTCTGTATCGGGCAGATCCTGCCGTAATGGCTGGTATGTATGTCTCTTACCTCAAAACCCGCTCTTTCCCTGCTGAGACCGCCGGGCCCGAGCGCGCTTAATCTCCTCTTATGTGCAAGTTCCGCCAGAGGATTCGTCTGGTCCATAAACTGGCTGAGCTGGCTTCTGCCGAAGAAATCCTTGATAACGCTGGAAAGTGATTTCGGGCTGACGAGGTTATGCGGGGTCAGGGGTTCTGCTTCCGCGTCATGCAGCGTCATCTTCTCCCTTATCAGGCGATCCATCCTGGCAAGGCCGGCCCTGAACTGGTTTTCAAGCAATTCACCAACGGATCTTACTCTCCTGTTGCCAAGATGGTCAATGTCATCCACTTGACCCAACCCGTCACGCAGGCCGATAAGATATTTGATAGCTTCCGCAATATCCCTGTTGCTCAGGGTTGTTATTAAAAGTTCTTCTTCCGTAATGGGCAAACCCAGTTTCTTGTTAAGCTTATATCTCCCGACTCTTCCCAGGTCGTATCTTTTCTTGTCGGCGAATAATCTTTGTATCATGCCTTCGGCATTTGCCTTGTTAACAGGGTCGCCGGGGCGCAGTCTCTTGAATATATCTATTAAAGCTTCGTCTTTTGTAGACGTCGAGTCTTTCTTAATCATTTTAAGGACAGGATGGCTATCTGTGGCTCCTTTAAGGATGTGTATACTGCTTACTTTTCCTTCCTTAAACATTTTGAAATTTTTTATGTTTATCGAGTCTCCCGCTTTGGCGAGAGTAATTTTGGCTTCCTCATCCACTACATTCTTTGCAAGTATTTTCCCTTCCAGGTCCTTGTCGGTAACTTTAGGGGCAAGTTTTATTTCTTCCGACTGGAAGAAATAGTTCAGCAGCTGTTCATTCGTCCCGTATCCGAGAGCCCTCATAAAAGTCGTCGCCAGTATTTTCTTCCTGCGTATGCTCCTGTCAAGATAGATATATATCGAATCGTTCTGGTCGAATTTGACTTCCAGCCATGAACCCCTGTAAGGAATGATCCTGAAAGAATAGAGCACCTGGCCCCTCGAAAGGGCTTCCTGTTCATAACATATGCCCGGGGACCTGTGCAGCTGGCTTACCACCACTCTTTCCACGCCGTTGACAATAAATGTCCCGCTCGGTGTCATCTTCGGAAGGTTTCCCATAAAAACTTCCTCTTCCTCGACATGACCCGCCTGATGGAGCCTGAAAGTCACTTTCAGGGGCATCTCATAAGTCAACCCCCTTCTCATGCATTCAATCTCATCGTATTTCGGAACACCCAGCCTGTATTTAACGAATTCAAGAGTGCAGCTTTCATCATAATTCTTCAACGGGAATATTTCGTTGAAAACTGCCTGAATCCCGAAATCTCTTCTTTCTTCGGGAAGAGTGTCTTCCTGAAGAAATTCGGTGTAAGACCTTGTCTGAATCTCTACAAGATTCGGGAGGTCCATAACCTCTTTAAGCTTGGCGTAAGAAACTCTTTCTTTACTTGTTTTTACTGACATAATAATATTTCCCCTTTAAGTGGTAAGGATGATTTTAATTTACCTACCGGGAATGTTATTTAAGTTCGACTTTCGCGCCTGCTGCTTCAAGCTTTTTCTTGATTTCCTCGGCTTCTTCCTTCGCAACATTTTCTTTCACGGTCTTCGGCGCTCCGTCAACAAGATCCTTCGCTTCTTTCAGCCCGAGGTTGGTAACCGCGCGGATCTCCTTGATAACGTTAATTTTTTTGTCCCCTGCGCTTGCGAGAACAACCGTGAATTCAGTCTTCTCTTCAGCTGCAGAAGCGGCGGCTCCGCCGGCAGCCGGGGCTGCTACGGCTGCTACTGGAGCAGCGGCAGAAACTCCGAATTTTTCTTCAAGGGCTTTCACGAGCTCAGAAAGCTCAAGAACGGTCATTTTTTCTATGCTTTTGATTATCTCTTCCATTTTTCCCGACACCTTCACTTCCTTTTTTGATCCTGTTTTTTCGTCTTTGTTTTCCGCAACAGCGGTTTTTTCTTCGTTTGTCATTAAATGCCTCCTCGATTAATTACTTTCTTTTTTATTCAAAATCGCATTTATTACATAAACCAGGCTGCTCAAGCGGGCGTTAAGCACGCGCACAAATGCTGAAATAGGAGCCTGAATAGTTCCCGCAACGATTCCGAGAAGAACCTCTCTGGACGGAAGATTTGCCAGCTCTTTGACTTTATCGGCATTTATTACCTTATTGTTGAATATCGCGCATTTAACTCCAAGTTTACCGGACTCTTTGCCGAAATCGACAACCGCCTTTGTGCCGGCAACAACATCTCCCCCCAGAAAAGCCACAGCCGTAGGGCCCTTCAGGTGCTGGTCAATGCCGTCGAAACCCGATTCTTTGGCCGTTCTTGAGAAAAGCCTGTTTTTTACTATCATGAAGTTAGCGGATTTCTCGGACAGCTTGGTCCTGAGCTTAGTCATTTCTTCCGCTGAAATACCCACATAATCTGTAAGAATAAATGAACCGGAAGCATCAAGCTTCTGTTTCATTTCCTTTACAGCTATCTTTTTTTCCGGTCTCATTACCCGATCCTTTCTATCTAAGCGCCTTGAATCTCTTTAAGATTAAGCTTGAGCCCGGGGCCCATAGTCGACGAAAGAGTGGCGCTTTGCATATAAATACCCTTGGCAGATACAGGCTTCGCTTTAACCACCGCGCTGATAACGGCCTGCGCATTTTCAAAAAGTTTTTGTTCATCAAAAGAGACTTTCCCGACAAACGCGTGGAGGTTTGAAGTTTTGTCGGCTTTAATCTCTATTTTGCCGGCCTTTACTTCTTTTACGGCCTGGGCCACGTCAGGAGAAACAGTTCCTGCTTTTGGTGAAGGCATCAGGCCTTTCGGCCCCAGGACCTTGCCGAGCTTCCCTATCACTTTCATTGCAGCCGGTGTAGCCACAACAATATCAAAATCCATCCAGCCGGCCATTATTTTTTCTGCAAGCTCAGCCATACCCACCACATCGGCTCCTGCCTTTTTCGCTTCTTCGGCGGCAGACCCTTCCGCAAAAGCGATCACTCTTATGCTTTTACCCGTGCCGTGCGGCAGTTTGACCGTCGAGCGCACCATCTGTTCGGGCTGCTTGGGGTCTATACCGAGTTTAAACGCAATCTCAACGCTCTCATCAAACTTCGCGCTGGCATTTTCCTTAACGGTTTTAACGGCTTCCGGAAGGGAATATTCCTCTTTCCCTTTTATTTTCTCAACAGCCGTTTTAAATCTTTTGCTTCTCTTGCTCATTCTTTCACCTCAATACCCATGCTGCGGGCAGTTCCTTCGATAATCTTTTCAGCCGCTTCAACGCTTCTGGCATTCAAATCGCTCATCTTCATCTTTGCGATTTCTTTGACCTGTTTCTTGGAAATAGAGCCGACTTTCTCGCGGTTAGGGACACCTGAGCCCACGGCCACATTCGCGGCTTTCTTTAAAAGCGCGGAAGCAGGCGGCTGCTTTAATATAAACGAAAACTTTTTATCCTGATAAACGCTTATCACAACAGGGATGACAAGCCCGCCTTTATCCTTGGTTGCAGCATTAAACTGTTTACAGAAATCCATTATGTTCACACCATGCTGCCCAAGAGCAGGCCCGACGGGCGGCGCCGGAGTAGCAGCACCTGCCTGTATCTGTAATTTTATTATTGCAGTTACCTTCTTAGCCATTTTCCCTCCAGGAATAAATCTTTATTCTCTCTCGACCTGCCAGTATTCAAGCTCAACAGGTGTCGCTCTCCCGAAAATTGTCACCATAATCCTGAGCTTGCCCCTGTCAGGATCAATATCTTCAACAATACCGTCAAGGTTTACAAAAGGCCCGTCCTTGATCTTAACGGCTTCGCCTTTTTCAAAATCGACCTTCGGCTTGACTTTCTCTTTCTTTGCCTCTATCTGCGCAATGATGTCGTTTATCTCATCGTCATGGAGCGGGACCGGCGTGCCCGAGCCGATAAAACCGATAATCCCCGGCGTATCCTTAACGACATAATAAGTATTCTCATCCATCTCCATATTTACGAGAATATAACCCGGAAAAAACTTCCTTGCGACAATGGTTTTTTTCCCCGACTTAATCTCAGAAACCTTTTCGGTCGGTATAAGCACAGTCGGAATTCTCTCTGTCATACCTTCCGTCTTTATCCTTTTTTCAAGGGATTCCTGCGCCTTTTTCTCATGTCCCGAAAGAACATGCACTACATACCACTTCTTCTCACCCATCACTTCACCTTATAAATGTATTAATAAATGTATTAACTTCGAAATAAGCAGGTCGGCTACGCCCACAAAAAGAGCGACAAAAAATGAAGCCATTATTACTACGCCGGTTGAACTCATCAATTCTTTATAGGTTGACCAGGAAACTTTTTTTACTTCGGATTCGGTATCAATAAGGAAGGTTGCTACTTTCGGGGTATTTGCCATGGCAAGTCCTGCGATAATGCATATACAAAACACCGCGGCGGCGATAATATGCGCCCACGAAACGCTGATGCCAACAAAATCCAGGCCGAAGAGGCGGTTCCGCAGAACGGATTCATCGGATATAAGCGTATCCGACCAGCCTGCCAGCAGGACACCTATCAGCGCCATGAACGCTATCGCTGATATTCTCGCAACATTACCTTGTCCTTTTCGAAAAATTTCCATCTTAACCTTATTTCCTTCTTGGTTCCCTTCTTGCATCCTGTCCTGTAATTCGAAAAATGGCAGGCCAGGAGGGATTTGAACCCACAACATCCGGTTTTGGAGACCGGCGCTCTAGCCAATTGGAGCTACTGGCCTAATGCCTCTTTCTCCTTATTTATAAAGAGCTTTATTTTGTCTCCTTATGAACAGTGTGTTTCCTGTCCCACTTACAATATTTTTTTAACTCTAACCGGCCCGTGGTCTTTTTTTTGTTCTTTGTGGAGACATAATTCCTTCTCCCGCAGACCGTGCAGGCCATGGTTATCTGTTCTCTGTTCCCTTTTTGCGCCATAAAAAGTTATTCCTTCTATTTTTTATACACAAGAAAACCCGGGATGAACCCCCGGGTATTCTTAATAATGTTATTCGATAATCTCGGTTACTCTGCCGGCGCCTACTGTTCTTCCGCCTTCTCTTAT
>JAFGBE010000151.1 GCA_016933315.1 Candidatus Auribacterota bacterium | reverse complement strand
TTGTTACAGGCTGAGGGAAAAGCTGGAAAAACTGGGTTGTGATGTCAGAATCATAACTTTCAGCGATGCCGTTGACAGGACGGATAAAAATGTCATCACCATTTCCCGCAGGGGAAACTGGATACTCAGGCAGGCGGTATGCATCATAAAAATAATTTTTTATGGCCTGAAGTCCGATGTCATTTATGCCAACGGGCTGGAACTGCCGGTTTTCATATCATCGTTTTTTCTGCCCAAAAAGAGACGAATCGCGAAAATCACCAAAGATTTCGCATGGGAGTACGCTCAAAGGCACTCTATAATCCACGCTGACTTCGATGATTTCCAATACATCAAAAAGTCGGGCCTGCTGTCTTTCCTTAAAAAAATACAGGTCCTTTCCGCGAAAAGGATGGATTCAGTTGTCGTCCCCAGCGACTATTTAAAAAATATCGTGGGGGAATGGGGCATTGACAGGGAGAAAATAATCCATATAAGGAATGCTTATTCTCCCCCTGCGCCCGGAACTGCTCCGGAAAAATCCCCCGCCGGGGACAGGCCGATACAATTACTGACCGCGGGAAGATTTGTGCCATGGAAAAACATAGATAAAATAATAAACTGCTTTGCGCACCTGCCGCAGGAATACAGGCTTGCGATAGTCGGTGAAGGCCCGATGAAAGAATATCTGCAGAATATAATCGCGTCCTTAAACCTTTGGAACAGGATAACCCACTTCGGATATCTCCAGAATGATGACCTGTTCAAGCTGATGCTTTCATCCGATTGCTTCCTCCTGTGCAGTTCTTATGAAGGGTTGTCCCATGTCCTGATAGAGTCGCAATTCGCGGGGCTCCCTTCGGTGGTCACGGATGTGGGAGGAAACAGGGAGATTATTACCGACGGCGAAAACGGCTTTTTGATAAAAAGCATGAATTCAGCCGATTTTACCGAAAAAATCACGCAGATATGCAAAATGCCCACCCTCAAGCGCGAGATGAGAATCAATTGCATCAGGAAATCAAAAGAGTATTCATGGGAATCCCACGTGGCTGAACTTGTAAAGCTTTTTAAAAATGAAGATTAAAGATTATATAAAGATACTTTGCCTGAGCTATAAAAAGAACGCCTTTAAAGGTGTTCTTAACCTGGCAAAAGTGTTTTCGGACCTTATCGCCGAACCGGAGGCCGTATCTTCCCGCATCACGTCAGCAAAGATAGAAATAACCACCAGATGCAACCTGAAGTGCCGATTTTGCGACAGCACCGTCAACAGCCGCAGGAAAACCGATATGCAGGCGGGCGAATTCCTGCAAATACTCGATAAGATGCCCTTCCTGTCCAAAATATCCCTTTCCGGAGTGGGAGAGCCGTTTATCAACCCCAATATATTCCAGTTTATAAAGCTGGCAAAAGAGCGGCATGTCTTTATCGGGACATTTACGAATGCGACCCTGCTATCGGAGGACAAAATAGAAAAACTGCTTCAATCGGGTATTGATTGGTTAAACATATCCCTGGACGGCGCGGTAAAAGAAACTTATGAGGACATACGGTGCGGAGCAGTATTTGAAAACGTTCTGTCGAATATCAGGGTATTTCAGGATGAGAACATCAGGAACGGGGAAAAAACAGATGTGGCTATATGGATGACGCTGACAAAATCCAACATCGGCGAATTACCGCAGATGATCCCTCTTGCAAAATCACTCGGCATAAAAAAGATTAATGCGCAATCGCTCCATCCATGGGGAAAAGATTACTGGAAAAAAGAACTGAGAGATCAGCAGGTAGAGTACGGCGGCAAAGGCGAATTCCTGTCATCTGCCGTGAGAAATGCGAAAAAAGAGGGGATTTCGCTTAATTTCTCGACTATCGGATGCGCCCCGAAAAGAAAAAGAACATGCAACTGGCCGTGGAGATCCTGCAACATCACCGTCGACGGGTTTATCACTCCCTGCTGTATGAACGGCAGCGACCCCGACATAATAAATTTCGGGAATATCTACAGGGAATCATTTGAGAAAATTTGGAATTCACGGGATTACCGGCTTTTCAGGAAACAGCTGAAAAGCAGTTCCATGCCGGATATTTGCAGGGGGTGCCCGGGTTATTTCTATGTTGGATTCTAAAAAAACATACGCATCGGTTATTTTTGCGGCAGCGGTATTTTTTGCCCTCTCGTCGCGCGCGGCGGCGGGCTTGTCTTCGCCAGTATTAAACCTTTGCAGGATAATCTCGGGGTTTGTAACCTGCTTTTTCAGCCCGGGTTTTCTTTTTTCGGTTGCGGCGTTCAGGAAACGAGGGAAAGCCCCGGAAACGGCCTTTATAATCCTCGCCGGCATATTCCTGAGTGTTTTGCTCACTTATCCTATGGCCATACTCAATATCCTGATTGAAGGCCGGGAAAATTATTACGGTTACCGACTGCACAGGCTTTCGGGTTTATACCTTCTTGTTGTGGGTGTGGCGGCTTTTATCAACATGGCGCGGGGGGAAAAACTTGTGTTGAAGAAATACGGGTCCGGCGCAAAACTGCCGGCTCTTCTAACCGGTATCCTGCTTGTCCTGAGCAGTTTTATGGTTTTCCGCGGCATTGATGCGCACGACCTGTGCGGGGACGAGATTAACATAGGGATGAGGTCATATGACCTGGTGGACGGAAACATAGCCAGGAGAAAAGCCTGCTTTTTATCAACAGTAAGCCATTCCCCGCTGATAAATACCGCCGGGTTTGTATCTATGCAGATATTGCAGCCGCGCGGGTTTTACGATCTGCAGGACTGGATGTTCCGCTTTTTTCCCGCCGCTGTCTCGGTGATGACGGTCATCTGCCTTTTTTTCATATTATACCGCGAATGCGGGATACTCCCTGCTTTTGCCGCGGCCCTGCTGCTGTCGGTTTCCAATTATCATGTCTGGATGGGCCGGATATTATTGAGGGAAGGACTGATGGTTTTCATGTTGTCCTTCGCCGTTTTTTCAGCCTTCAGGATTAAAGAAGACGGGTTATACCTGTTTTTCTGCGCGCTGGCGCTGGGCGCGGCTTTTCTTGTGAAGTTCACGGCGCTTTTTTTCGCCGTTCCGTTTTTCATATATGTGTACTTCCGGAAAAAAGAGGGCCTCATAAATTTTACTCTGGTCTTTTTCGCGTTATGCCTCCCCGTAATACTCTTTAATGCCGCGGCTTACTTCACGACGGGTTATATGGACCAGCCGTTCGGAAAATTGTTCAATATGCTGGGCGGCGATGCCGGAGGCCCGATGGTCAGCCACGGTGATATGTACACCCGCCTGGTTAACCCGCTTGACGGAATTAAAAATTGCCTGAAAGTGCTGGCTGACCAGTCAGGCATCGCGCTGTCTTCGCTGATATTAACATCAGTATCTTTTCTGGCCATCAGGTCGCTTAAGGAAAGAAACAGAGAAAACCTTTTTATACTGTCGGCAATAGCCGTCTCGCTTGTATTATTCGCATTAAACGGCGTAAGGGCGTATTACCTGTATCCCGTGTTCTTCTTTATGGTCGCGGCTGTCGGAATGGCCATGAAAGGCGCGGCATATAAACATGCAGGATATTTATTTATTATCCTTGCCGCCGCAAGCCTGGTGAATTCCGTTTTTATCGTAATCAACACCCAGTATAAAAAATTTGCCGCTTATAAGCCCGTGTACGATACCGGCGAACTGGCCGGGCACGAACTGCCTGAGATAAATATTTTAAAACCGGTTTCATTTACGACGCTTCTATGGGTCAAATCGGGCAATATGAAAGTCATAAGGGAATACATAAAGAATAATGTAAACGACGATGATTTAGTGCTGGTTGATGATAACATATATGTATTAGACTATTGTTGGTACATCAAGGAGAAAGCGCTTGTGCTTGATGATGAGGGTTACCTGGCTTACAGGAAAGAGCGGCATACCGACAGGATACCGGGCCAGCCTACAATTATCTGGCAATCGAAGTACTCTTTGTATAA
>JAFGBE010000150.1 GCA_016933315.1 Candidatus Auribacterota bacterium | reverse complement strand
CCACATGTGCCTCAAAAAGGATGTCACCCCGCCGCTGCGAAGCTGAATTCTGCTTACGTCCTTTATATCACTCCGAGGTGATGCTGAAAAATCAAAATACTTCCGCAAATAATCCGCGATATGCCGTGTGGCATATCGGGTGTCGTTAAGATTCCGGGTGATGAATTTTTCTTTATCCTCTTCCGTCCAGCTTTTTCGGGTAAGATTCTTTTTCTTGGGATAAGGCATGCCGTACATTTTCGCCACTCGGCGATCAAATTCCATCCATTCCTGACTATCTTTGCCGAATCTCTCCTCAAACCACTCGAAGGGTATCCTGTCCGTTTTGTTCTGGTTAGCTTCTGGACTGCACAACACCTTGTTATTCAGGCTGTCATTGAACGACCTACTCATCGGTATGATATGGTCAACTTCACAATCCCGAATATAGACCTCCTCATTCGCGCCGGTGGGATAAAATACAATAGCCTTGTTGGTATAGGGGCATCGGTTGTTTTGCTCCTCCGCCAGCCGGAACATTAAAAGATTCTGGCCTTCCTGGGGGTCAATCTCGTGGTCCCGGCATCTCTCTTCCGCCCGCCGCTTGTCTTCCCGGTAACGCGCCTGTCCTCTGCTAATTTCTTCTTTTCGCTTCTTGCTGTTGGCCAGTTCCGTCGCCACTTCAATATGAATTTGATCGATAGGATATTGGCTGTTATAGGTGCGCACAATCGTGTTGATCAGTTTCCGGGTCTGCGAAATCACGCGGGCCACAACGGGATTCTTTTCATAAAATCCGCTGTAAGGCTTGAGTTGCGTGCATTTCTCATGGCTCAACTCACCATAACCGCACTGTTCTTTGGCCTCATGAAATAGTTGGCCCCTCTCCATGTGCTTTAATAGTTGCTTCAATGCTTTTAATGAAAAATTAGCCAGCTTCTTCATATTAATGCTTAATAGCGCATCGATGGTTTTATTATCAGTAATACCATTCTTGCACAAATATTCTCTTCGGGTGGCGTCGCTTTTGCAATATGTCAGGGCTTCCGCCATGGTGTCGAGTTTTCTATTTTCTTGCTTATTTTGTTCCCAGGTTTCTTTTCCACATATATTCTCCAGCGCCTTCTGAATTTTGTGATACCCCTCCAGGCTGATGAAAATGTCTTTATCCTCGAATTGTTTGATATACGCCGCCTCGCCGCTCAATAACCGGTGCTTGCTACGACCAGATTTAGCCTTAGCTTCCTTTTCCAGTTCCGCCGCCGATTTGGTGTATTTGCTTTCCAGGTCGACAAACTTGAATTCACCGGGAAGAATCAACTGTTTGCGTATATCTGAATAATACACATATATTTGCTTGGCGTTCTTCCACAATTTTTTACTGCGGAATATTTTCTTCACCTCATCGTCCAGAATCCTTAACTCGCCTGTTTGGACGTCAACAACGGGAATCGGTTTTAGCGTTTCCAGTTCCGGCCGCTCGTTTTTTATGGCGCATACAAGTTTGTTATTGTATTCAGGATTATGCTCGCGGTAGGAACATAAATTAAATCGCAGGTGTGGACAATCCGAAAGGTTTAATTCGTTTCTTATCTGCGTGAAAGTAACTTTGCTATTCTTGTAGGCAAGCTCCTCGACCGTTTTTCTCTGTTCCGGTTTAAGCTGTACATGCTCTTCGCATTTATTCGTATCAACCAGTTCCAAAACATTCAACCGGTTGAACAGGCGAAATCGTTCGGCGGTATAGCTCTCCTGAGGCGCACATAAATCACCCGTAAATTCACAGCGACTCATCATTTTTTGCAGCTTATCATCGTCAGGCCCTTCTTCGTGCATCAATATCTCATCTATATATCTTCGTTGCAATTCGTCCGTTATTTTTTGATTGCCGAATTCTTTTTGCTTCGCCAATATGATGGCTGCTTCATCTCGCAGCAGAGTTCGGGGGATGGCGTTTTCATATTTATCTTTGGTGTTTCTTTTTCTTTTATTCTTTTCGTTGGTTTGTTCAAATTTCTGCCAGAACATTTGCCCGATGGTCCTGCACCCGCTTTCTTTCAGCATTTTACTTATTCTGGCCATGCCGGCTTTCACTTTCCCCTGTTCCGAATTGGCATCCTCCTGTTGTAATTCCTCCGCTCTGGTGTGAAAATGAAAACCCCGATGCTTGGCGATATGGTATAGAACTCGGAACAGTTCTATATCGCTAATCTTTCTCGAAAGCGCATCGTTTCTTATGGCCCAAATGTCCCATGTTTTTTCCTTGTCACCCTTTTTGGGCATGAGGTTTTGTTCATGGCGGAAATCCGCGGGTATCAAACCAAATTCCTTCCCCAGCAAAACCAGGCTTTTCAATCTTTGGGTTTTTCGCCTTATGGTCCGGCGGCCCCGTTTGGCCGAACCTCTTATTAACGCCAAACTTTTTTTCTGTCGGTCCTGGGGAGGTTGAAACTTCCTGACCCCCGCTCCGACAATTTTCCCCTCTGCAATTTTGAATTTTTCCTCTATTGTCCCATCCCTTTTCTCGCTGGTGTATTTCTCTTCCGTAAGCCTGACTATCCCCCAGCCAATGGATCCTACCCCAATATCCAATCCTAGAACATTTTTTTCCTGGCTCATTATTTTTCCCTTGATTTCCAAATTATTAAGGTTAAGTTGATTTCCGAGAGCAAGTTATAATAAATCTTTTAACGAAGATGCGGAGTTCTACCTTTTGGTATCTCCTGATATTATAACTATTTAGGAGCGAGCCTCGTCTCGCTCCTTATTTTTGATGTTGGCTTCCTCCCTTTGCCCTGCGATCGAATATGAAAATATATCGCCGCCCAGCCGACCGAACTCGGCCCTAAGTCCAATCCCAACACATACTTACTCATCGTTGCCCCTTTCCGGACACATAATCCCATCCCTGGGAAAGATAAAATTAACATGGAATCCTGAATTTAACAAATTTTGTTTGACATGTCCACCCTAATCCCCTAAAAACAATATCAGTGTAATTGATCCCGGCCTGCTGCTTTTCATAACAAGAGAAAAGTCGCAGGCAGCCCCCTGTTTCAGGCGGGCGGCTCCACGGAGCAACCTGACGCGGTACTAACAGGCCGCGTCTTTTTTT
>JAFGBE010000149.1 GCA_016933315.1 Candidatus Auribacterota bacterium | reverse complement strand
TAATTTCCTTTTTCTGCCTGAGCTCTGCTATTATTTTCAGATTTTCATTATGGCTACGATAGGTGTGATTATGTTCGGTATGGCTGTTAACCTTGTTTATCAGGCGAATTCGGGAAACACTTTGCCGAGGCCTGCCGGCAGTTTTAACAAGTCTGCCCGGCGTTATTTAACGCTTTTAGGTATATGGGCTACGCTTTTCATATTGAGTTTTATAATTTTAAAGGTTCCCGGATTTGTTCTTGTTAAATTGCTCGGGCCTAAACCCATAACATTAATATTGCTCAGGGTGTTCTTTTATTCCGGGTTTGTTTTGGTAATAGTAATTGAAGCCCTGCTTGTTTATGCATATCCGGCGGCAATAATAGACAAAAAGGGATATTTTGCATCTTTGAAGAACAGTTTTGTTTTGTCTAAGCGGGTATTTATAGCATCTCTTATTCTGGTTGCGGCGCCGCGTCTTTTGGAAGTGGTCTATATCCTTGCAAGGGGCTATATGATTCCTTTTTTTGTGAAACATGTACCTGAGTTAAGCGCGGGTGTGTTGGCTATTGGAATTGTTTTGATAATGTTTACAGATTTTTTTGTAATATGTGCGGTTACAAATCTTTACATACTTGCAAAAGAAACGGAGAAGCGAAACTAATGAAAAAAATAATTAATAATTTAAGCCTTGTTGCGGTAGCCGTTTTTCTGATCTGTATTACAGTTGGCATGATTGGCTGCAGCGGCGGAGATTATGAAGCGGAAAAACTTTATTGGAAAGCCAATAAAATGTATGTAAAGCTGCTCAAAGACCCCCAAAATGCAAAACCGCAGGACTACGAGAACATTATAGTCGCTTATCAAAAAATAGTTTTTAAATTCCCGCGTTGGGCTTTTGCCCCAAGAGCGCAGCTTACGATAGGCCAGCTTTATGCCATGCAGAATGATACAGTTAAGGCAAAGACAGAATACGGAAAGGTCTTAAAGCATTTTCCCAGCGACCAAAATTCGTGCGCCGGAGCTTTATTTGCTATCGGGAAAATATATGAATTTGAGAATAAATGGGATAAGGCGCTGGAAAATTATAACAAAATAGTTTCCGATTATCCCAATACCTATGCGGCGTTCCAGGTGCCTCTTTATATAGCGCAATATTATAAAAACAAAGGGTTGGAGCAGAAGGCTCAAAGCGCTTATAAAGATGCCATTGCGCAGTATTCAAAAATAATAGAAGAACATCCCAATACTTTTGCGGCTCTTACGGCGCAGAATTTTATAGTCGCCGCTTTAATTGAACAGCAGAAATGGGATGAGGTCCTCAAAAACCTGAGAAACCTTGCCGATTCCTATCCAGGAACGCCTGTTGCCGCTGAATCACTGAATACAATGGCCGGAATTTATGTAAATCAGTTGAATCAGCCTGAAAAAGGGGCCGAGATATTAAGGGAACTGCTTGAAAAATTTCCACAGATAAGCGCCAAAGAATTAATAGAAGAAAAGATTGAAACGCTTAAAGCCGGTCATAATTGAGTGATTTGTCGTGAAAGACAATAAAGTTAAACTGTTGATTATAGGCATTTTGTTATGCATTATTTACTGGCCCACATTCCTGTGGATGAAAGAGAGGTTTGAGTGGGCCGGATCTTATTATTCTCACGGCTTTATTGTCCCCTTCATAGTGGCTTTTTTGGTATGGAAGAAGAAAGAAGTTTTCATCGGTTCTGTTAAACCGGCTGACGCAGGTTTGACTATGTTGATTATCAGCCTTTTTATTCATGTCATATCTTATGCGTGGAAGATTTATTTTATATCGGGTTTTTCGATGATATTTACACTTGCGGGATTAATTGTTTATTTGTTCGGTTTCAGGGCGCTTAAAGAATTGTGGTTTCCCCTTTCTTTCCTAATTTTTATGATACCCCTGCCTATACTGGTTATTGATAATGTAAGTTTTAAGTTGAAGATATTCGTTGCGCAGGTGGCGACTCATATAATTAATTTATTGGGAATTCAGGCGGAGAGGCAAGGCAGTGAAGTAATCCTGCAGAATACATCGCTTATGATAGGAAGCCCATGCAGCGGACTGAGAAGCCTTATTTCTCTGACGGCGCTCGGTTCCCTGTATGCGTATTTAGTGAACCTTACGAATACAAGAAAGATGATACTTTTTATTTCTTCGATACCCCTTGCGCTTTTGTCGAACATAATACGAGTGGTCTTGTTGCTTTGGGTTGCCAGGGGATGGGGTTCCGAAGCTGCGACCGGATGGTTTCATGATTTTTCCGGGTTGCTTGTTTTCGTTTTTGCGTTTCTAGGCTTAAAGATTACGGATAATATTTTGTCATGGAAAACAGAGACTCAAAATACATAATTCTTATAACGGTCCTGGTGTTTTTCGCGGGCGGTATTTTATTTTTAAGCTCCAGAAAACCGCTTCCGCCTACAGATGTGAAGATTATGGATTTTCCACTTAAAATAGGGGATTGGACGGGGAAGAAAGAGCCGCCGGAACAAAATGTAATAGATATTCTGGGTACGGATAAGATACTGATGATGGAGTTTACCGGCGAAAAAAACCAGAAAGTTTTATTTTCGGTTGTTTACGGGGAAGACAACAGGTTGAGTTTTCATCCGCCTGAAAACTGTTACCTCGGCAGCGGGAAGACAGAACTGCTGTCAAAAACAAAAGACACGGTCCATATCAATGAAAAAATGGAATTGGAAGTCAATAGGGTAATTTTTCAGGTAGGGCAGTCGAAACAGCTTGTTTTGTATTGGTATATGGCCGGAGACAGGATGACGGCAAGCTACTATAAACAGCAGTTTTTCTTTATTCTTGATCAGATTAGGGAACGAAAAGGAAAAGGGGCGCTGATAAGGGTTGCGACTATAATCCGCCGGGAAGACGGAGAGGAAGAAGCATATAAAACACTTAACGAGTTTATGAATGCAGCTATTCCTTTACTTGAGAAATATATTTAATTTACGGTAGGCGCTTGACAAATGACGAAAAATAATGTAAGTATTGACAAATCTTTTTTTTATTTAACAAGTTGATAGTCAACCATACAAGTATTAGAAAGGAGGAGTTCATGTTAAAGAAACTATTGTTATTGGTAGCGGGTTTGTTGATTGCTACAAGCGCTAGCGCTTTCAGCTTTGATTCAAGCACGGAAAGTTGGATGTATGATAGCGGATGGGGAACAGGTATTACGGCTGATCCTACCTGGTCCAGCTCTATTGATCACACAGGTAACGGCGGCGGAGCAATAACGAGCGCAGTGGCGTTGCAGGCGGATGGTTCGGGAGGTGCTTTGAATTATATCTATGCGACACCTCAGAATTTGAGCGATTATTCACTGGTAAAAGCTTATGTTCAGGTTGATACAAACCCCATTCACAATGTGGGCGGTTCAGGCTACGGAGTTGGGGCAAGGCTGCATATTAAAACAGGTTCCGGATGGACAACCTATATGGGCGACTGGATTAACCTTGAAACAGCGGATACATGGCATGAGCTTACGCTTAGCCTGGCCGGTGTTCCTAATTTGAGTGATGTTAGAGCAATTGGGGTTCATATCGGCGATGGCGGTGCTTCAACATGGTCGGGCAATCTCTTTGTTGATGATGTAAATCTTGTTCCTGAACCCAGCAGTTTGATTATGCTTGGAGCAGGGCTTCTAGGTTTAATTGGTTTTGCCGCAAGAAAAAGAAAATAAAGCAACATAGTTCACCTCCTATAAAATTGGGCTGAAGTCTTAACTGGCTTCAGCCCAATGTGTTAAACAGCTAAAGCATTTCTCCCGTCGCAAATTTGCACATTAAAGCATACTGGATACATACAAGATACAACGACACGTGACGATATATTCATTATATTTACAAAAAATAATTTGTCGTCTAAAAAACAACAATTATACTTGACATAATGGTTATAATATGGTAAAAAATTACTTAAATAAATCGAAACGTTTCGATTTAATAAACAAGGGGGTGAATGAATGAGACAAATAGCAATTATAATTGCTGCGCTTGCTTTTTCGTTGAGTTCATATGCAAGTGCGAACCTGCTTACTAACGGCGGGTTTGAAACAGGTGATTTTACCGGTTGGGAATATGCATGGAATGATTTTAATTTTGCAACGACCGGGACACCTCATTCCGGGTCGTATGCCACAAGAAATTACTATGACGGCGGGATGTATCAGACTGTTACTGCAACGGCCGGCGAAACATATCAGTTGACAGGTTGGGCGTTTGTTCCCGGCGGTGGTTCAGCAACCGGATGGGGAAGTTACATCGAAGTACAGTTTCTAAATGCTTCTGGTGCTCTTCTTGAGAAACAGAATATCGAAATGCAGACAAAAACAAGATCTCAGTATAACTTAGCCGATACAGGCTGGGTAGTGGCTCCGGATGGAACGGTTACCGCGAGGATTGAATTTGGAACATGGAAAAGCGGAACAGCAGTGCCTGCTAACCCTACAGATTTCGACGATTTCAATTTTGAAGCTGTTCCTGAACCCAGTAGTTTAATACTGTTGGGGGTAGGATTATTCGGAATCATTGGTTTTGCAACAAGAAAAAGAAAATAACATTGCTTTTGAGAAAAGGGCTGTCTGAATATCGGACAGCCCTTTTTTTTATTTACTGCCGGGTTTTATTTAACCTGCATAAAATATTTCAAAAAT
>JAFGBE010000148.1 GCA_016933315.1 Candidatus Auribacterota bacterium | reverse complement strand
GAATTCATCTGCCGAAGTAAAAGCAGAAAGCGATATTTGCTGCACATCATCAAATGCTGTTGAAATCGTGAAATCGGTTTCTTCCGACAGCGTGATTTTTGTCCCGGACAGGAACCTTGGTTCGTTTGTCGCCTCCAGGGTAAATAAAAAGCTGGTATTGTGGGACGGGTATTGTTATGTCCACGATTGCCTGACAAGGGAAGAGGTCCTGAGGGTTAAAGGCGCCCACCCCGGCGCGGAAATCATTGCCCATCCCGAGTGCAGGGCGGAAGTGCTTGAAATGGCGGATGCTGTTTTAAGTACATCCGGTATGCTTGGTTATGTTGGGAAAACAGCGGCGAAAACTGTGATTGTCGCAACCGAAATAGGGATGTTATGGCCTTTGAGAAAAGCTGCGCCTGACAAAGAGTTTATCCCCGCGAGTTTTAATATGGTTTGCCGTGAAATGAAATCCATAACCCCGGATTCAGTCCTGGCCTCGCTCAAGGATGAACGGTTTGAGGTTAAAGTTCCAGAAAAAATAAGGGAAAAGGCGTTAAGCACAATCAGGAAAATGCTTTCGGTAAAATGAAATTATTCATTAGAGTTATTTTATGAATCCAAGATATCTTATCAATTTTGATCTGGCAAAGATGAACTCGGTGAAAACCGGTGCAATAATCATAGGCTCAGGCTCGGCTGGCCTGACAGCCGCTTTGCATGCGTCGGAATTCTGCAAGGTCACTATTGTCACAAAATCGAAGGTTGAAGAAAGCAACACTCTGCATGCGCAGGGCGGTGTTGCCGTTGCTCTCTCCAAAGATGATTCATGGGAAAAGCATTTTGAAGATACGATTTTTGCCGGAGCGGGTTTGTGCAACAGGAAATCAGTTAAGGTCCTTGTAAAGGAGGGAGTCCACAGGGTAAACGAATTAATAAGCCTTGGTGCTAATTTTGACAGGCATAACGGTAAACTGCTCTTTACGCGCGAAGCGGCGCACGGGCAGCGCAGGATAATACATGCGAACGGAGATAATACGGGAGCCGAAATAGCGAGGACTCTTGTCCGTGCCGTTAGGAACAACAGGAAAATAGATGTAATGGAAGATCATTATGTGATTGATCTGCTGCACTATAAAAACAGGTGTTACGGTGTTATAGCCTTTAACCGTAAAACAGGCAGAAAAACCGCGGTAATAGCCCCGTCTACGGTACTGGCTACCGGCGGCGCAGGACAGGTATACAGAGAAACCACCAACCCGGAAGTTGCCACAGCTGACGGGATGGCTATTGCCTACAGGGCCGGAACGGCGCTGATGGATATGGAATTTATGCAGTTTCACCCCACGACACTTTATCTTGCCGGCGCGCCGCGCTTCCTGATTTCCGAGACGGTCAGGGGAGAAGGAGGCATTCTGGTAGATAAGAATAATTACAGGTTTATGAAGGATTACCATCCTCTGCGCGAGTTGGCTCCGCGCGATGTGGTAAGCAGGGCGATAGTTGAGCAAATGAAAAAAACCGATTCAAATTTTGTCTCCCTGGACCTGTCCGATATACCTCCGGGGAAAGTTGCAAAAAGGTTCCCGAACATAAAAAAGTTATGCAGTGATTACGGCCTTAAGATTCCCCGGGATAAAATCCCTGTCCGCCCGAGCGCCCATTATATGATGGGGGGTGTGAAGATAGATCTTGGTTGCAAAACGAATATAAAGGGCCTGTATTCCTGCGGCGAGGTTTCCTGTTCGGGAGTCCATGGCGCAAACAGGCTTGCGAGTAATTCTCTCCTTGAATCCATGGTCTTCGGGTACAGAGCGGGTATTGCCGCCGGACAGAACTCAAACCTGAAAAATTTTAAGGTCCCGCCGATAAAATATGAGATAGACAGGAAAGTCCTGCATGCTCTTGATGTTGCTGACGTGAGAAGGTCTCTCCAGAGCGTTATGTGGAGATGCGTCGGGCTGGAAAGGGAAGAACACAGTCTTGCGGAAGCTTATAACATCATTACTTTCTGGGAAAGGTATATACTGTCTGCAATGCTCAGCTATGCGGACGGGTTTGAACTGCAGAATATGCTGATGGTCGCAAAGCTGATGGCTAAAGCAGCCCTCCGCAGGAAGGAAAGCCGCGGCGCCCACTACAGAACTGATTTCCCCAAACCTGTTGAAAAATGGAAAAGGCACATTAAATTTTCTCTGAAAGACTGATTTGTCATCCTCCGGGTTTTAAAAATATTTATGGGAAAAAACATTGTTATCAAGAATGCCAGGCAGCATAACCTGAAGAATATCAGCCTGGAAATACCGAGAAACAGGCTGGTTATCGTTACCGGCCTTTCCGGGTCCGGGAAATCGTCACTTGCTTTCGATACGCTTTATGCTGAAGGGCAGAGAAGATATGTGGAGAGCCTGTCTGCTTATGCGAGGCAGTTTCTCGAGCAGATGCAGAAGCCGGAAGTTGATTATATAGAAGGGTTGTCGCCAGCTATATCCATTGAGCAGAGAAGCGCGTCTTCCAATCCCCGTTCGACAGTTGCCACGTCAACCGAGATATATGATTACCTGAGAGTCCTCTATGCCAATGCGGGGGATGTATCCTGTTATAAGTGCGGCCGTCCGATAAGCCGCCAGAGCTCTCAGGATATAACTGATTCCATACTGAAATTGGAAACGGGTCTGGATGTTGTCCTGCTGGCGCCTGTCATCGAAGGCAAGAAAGGGGAGCACCGGCAGGTTTTCGAATTCCTGAAAAGAGATGGATTTTCGAGGGTCAGGATAGACGGTTCTATAAAAGAGCTTGATGATGTCGCCGCGCTCGAAAAAAATAAAAAACACAGTATAGCCGCCGTAATTGACAGGTTTAAAATCAGGGATGGAATCTCAAAAAGGGTGAGTGATTCTGTAGAAACAGCCCTTAAGACGGGCAAAGGTAAAATGATTGTACAGTGCGGCAGGAATGACAGGACGAAAGATATCTTTTACAGCGAGGAAAACAGCTGCCCTTACTGCGGGATAAGCTACGGCGAGATCAGCCCCAGGATGTTTTCGTTCAACAGCCCTTACGGGGCATGTCCTTCGTGCCACGGGCTTGGGCATAAACTGAGTTTTTCAAAAGAACTCGTTGTGCCCGACCCCGATAAATCGCTTGAAAAATGGGCGGTTGCTCCCTGGAAAAGAGGCGGCAAGTCTTTGTTGATTTATTATAAAAGAATCTTAAGGGGAGTGTGCAAGCATTTTTGCATTGATATGGATAAGCCGTGGAAAGAACTGACCAGGAAACAACAGAAAATAATATTGTATGGTTCCGGCAGGGAAGATATTTCTTTTTCGATCTGGAGAAGAGGCGCAATCAGGCATTTCAGCAAGCCTTTTGAAGGCGTTATTCCGAACCTTGAAAGACGGTTCAGGGAAACGGACAGCGAAGGTGTAAAGGAGTACCTGCGGAAGTTCATGGGGGAGGACGATTGTGAGCTCTGTAAAGGTTCCAGGCTGAAACAGGAGAGCCTTTCCGTGAAAATAGGGCAAAAATCCATTTACGACTTCACGAGAATGCCCGTTTCGGAGGCATTGGAATTCATAAAAAATGTAAGTTTTTCCGAAACCGGGCTTCAGGTCGCCGGCGAACTGATTAAAGAAATCAGGATGAGGCTGATTTTCCTGGAAAATGTAGGGCTTGGGTATCTGACGCTCGACAGAAAAAGCGGAACCCTTTCCGGAGGGGAAGCCCAGAGGATAAGGCTGGCGACGCAGATTGGCTCGGGTCTTGTAGGCGTGCTCTATATACTTGATGAGCCGAGTATAGGACTGCACCAGAAAGATAACATAAAGCTTCTCAACACATTAAAAAATCTCAGAGATATGGGCAATACCGTGATTGTCGTAGAACACGACGAGGAAATCATACGTTCGGGGGATTTTATTGTGGATCTTGGTCCCGGCGCGGGAAAAAAGGGAGGATATCTTGTATATGCCGGAGAACTGGACGGCTTGCTTAAGAATAAAAGTTCGATGACGGCGCTATACCTTTCCGGGGAAAAAAAGATCTCGCTCAGAGAAAGAAGGCCGGTGAGCGCGAGCGGTGAATTTTTGAAAGTTTTCGGCGCCAGGGAGAACAACCTTAAAAATATCGATGTGAAGATACCCCTCGGCAGATTTTGCTGTGTTACGGGTGTGTCGGGTTCGGGAAAAAGCACCCTTGTGGATGAAATACTGAGGAAGGCGCTGTTCCAGAAAATCTACGGCTCCAAGGAAAAACCCGGCGCCTATTCCCGAATGGACGGTGTTTCGAATATTGATAAGGTGATACTTATTGACCAGTCGCCCATAGGGAGAACACCGCGTTCCAACCCCGCCACATATACGGGTGTTTTCGGGGATATAAGAGCTTTATTTTCAAAGATACCCGAGGCCAGGCAAAGAGGGTATATGCCGGGAAGGTTCAGTTTTAACGTTAAAGGCGGCCGGTGCGAATCCTGCAGGGGAGACGGCATCTTAAAAATCGAGATGCATTTCCTTCCGGATATTTATGTAGAGTGTGAAGCCTGCAGAGGGAAGCGTTACAACAGGGATACGCTTGATATCCGATATAAGGGCCTGAATATCGCGGAAGTCCTGGATTCGACGGTTAACGAAATGCTCGAACACTTTAAAAATGTTCCCAGAATAAGGGAAAAGATTCAGACGCTGAAGGATGTCGGGCTCGGCTATATCCATCTTGGGCAGAGCGCGACCACGTTATCAGGGGGGGAAGCCCAGAGAGTAAAATTAGCTTCGGAACTGGGAAAAAAAGCGACGGGCAACACGCTGTACATCCTGGATGAACCCACGACAGGCCTGCATTTTGACGATATAAATATGCTCCTTGATGTCCTGCACCGCCTGGTTTCGCTCGGGAACACGGTGCTTGTTATAGAACACAACATAGATGTCATCAAAACGGCTGATTATATTATCGATCTTGGCCCTGAAGGCGGCGATAAAGGCGGGTTCATCGTCTGCGAAGGAACTCCTGAGGAAATAGCTTTAAATCCGGAATCTTACACGGGGAATTATCTGAAGAAAAAGCTTTAAGGTCTTATTCCACGAGTTTCCTGAGCTTTTCAAGCTGTTCGATATTTCCCATCACTATGAGAGAATCCCCGGCGTTCAGCAAGAGCTCGGCGCGCGGATTGTATATATAATTTTTTGTTTCAGCCTG
>JAFGBE010000147.1 GCA_016933315.1 Candidatus Auribacterota bacterium | reverse complement strand
ATCCTGTCAGCGCTACTATCATCGCAAAGAAAAAAGATTTTATTATCCCGTTTGCCAAATCGAAATTATCCGTATAATCAAGCATGTTCCTCATAAAAAATGTGGCGTTTATCCCCATCAGTTTGACTCCTATCAGGTATCCTCCCACTATGCCGATAAAAATGGAATAGATGGTCAGCACCGGGACCAGCAGAACACATGCGAGAAACCGGGGGACAACGAGATATTTAATGGGGTTGCTTGCCAGGCTTTTCAATGCGTCTATCTGCTCCGTAACTTTCATCGTGCCGAGTTCAGCGGCCATGGATGCGCCGACCCTGCCGGCAACCATAAGCCCGGTAAGGACAGGGCCCAGCTCATTAGTCATGGATAACCCGACCAGTATGCCTATCGAGGTGTCCATGGATATCTTATGCAATTGGTAATATGACTGAACCGCCAGAACCATGCCGGTAAAAACACCGGTCAGCAGCACCACGGGAAGGGATTTTATCCCTATTTCCCTCATCTGGGCTATGATAATTTCCCTTCTCGGCGGGGTGGTAAACATGCACCATATTGTCTCGACAAACATCAGCGCCGCTTCCCCCAACTGTTTTATAATGCCTAAAACTCTCCTGCCGAGTACATCAATCATCGATAAAAACAATGTTTTCATAGGAACCTTTTTAATTTATATGTACATCCCTGTTATACCAATTCATAATTTTATCAGGAAGCTCAAAATCGACATTATTGAAAATATTATCCTCGTTAAGATCTATAAAACCGACTACTTTTGTGCCCCTTCCGTCTATAACCGCCCTGGAATTCGGCAAATCGATGATTGGCCCCGAGCCGTCAAGGGTTATATACACATCATCGACCTTCATGGTGCCTGAATAACCGTCCTTTATTTTCACCTTGCCTGTCGTATATATATACGACGGGTTCCCTTTCATCTGAAGATATCCGCTTATCAACCCGCCGTATCTTGTGCCGGACGGCTCCATTTCCAGTTTTTTCAAATACGCCAGCTGGAAATCGTCAAATTCAAATATAAAATCCAGTTTTGCCGGGATATTAAAATCAAAATACCCTTTTGCGCTTATGTATTTGTCTATAAGCAAAGAATCTATGCTTAATCTTCTTTCCTTAATTCTACCCTTTCCGGCAATATCGTCAAAGACTAAAGTGCCTACACTTAAAAAAGATGATTTGAGTTCAAGGTTTTCCACATAAAAATCTCTCGTGCTGTTATCAAAATACAGGTTCCCGGCCAACTCAATCTGTGTTTTGACCGGGAGAGAATGCATCCTGGTATTTTCAAATTTGAATACCGACTCCAGATTTCCGTCATTTATATTCAATTCTACATTTATACTGCCGGAGCCCAGGTTTACGACATAATTGCTCTTCAATGACCAATTCCCGTATTCTCCGTAGAGGGTGCCTGTCCCTTCAATCGTACATTCGTCGAATAATGTCCTGTTTTTAGAATCAAGGAACAATTTATACTCGGCCCATGTAGCAGGCTTGGACGAAAAATCTATTTTAAACTTGTCATCGGGCTTCAACCCGAAATACCCGGACATCTTAAGCTTGTCTTCTATTGTCATTTCCTCTATGGTTATTTTCTCGTTATCACCCCTGAATTTACCCTTCAATTCGACCTTGTCAAACTTCGATTCTATATAGGCCTTTGCTTCCAGGGTCCAGTTATCAACATCCCCTTCTATGGAGAATTTTCCTGAAACAGGCATGTCATCTATCCAGTTTTTCTCAATCCCGGTTTTTATGAAGTTTTTTACATCGCCTATATTTGCATCCTTTATCTCGGCGCTGACATTGAATGCAGGGGTTTCGGAATAATAGACATCCCCGGACATCAGGATCTTATCGGTTATGGACAGGCTGTCAAAAACCAGATGTCCCACTTCAGCCGTGACATTCCCGCTTATCTTGCCGCTTTCCTTGTCTTTCAGGTTGAATTTCCCGGATTTCGCCGATATTCTGAACCCGGCTTCGGATATCCTCGTGCTCGAAGCAAGAAGGGAAAAAGAAATGTTTTCGATAAACACATCTCCTGAATGAATCCCGTGGCTGCCTTTAATCAACAGCTCGTCCAAAGGCCCCCGGAAATCAATGGAAGCGGATGCCCTGTCTTTATCAACCTTCAGGTTGCCGTCGATTACGGGAACACCCTCCCTGCTCAAAGTGCCGTCGAAATTAAAATTGCCGCCCCTTATATGTCCTTTCACACCTGTGAATGCCAATTTCTGTGCGTCGATGTCAATTTTTCCCGATAAATCATAGACCTTTTCGGTGCCTTTCAGGAACTTGCCGGATACCCGGCGGAACAGCCATGTTGCCCGGTCTACATGATCATTTGAAAACACTATTTCCGCATCGAGTGTTCCGGTCAGCAGTTCTAAATAATCAAACACCCTCGGCGACAAAGACAGCTGGTATTCGCTGATTCCAACATTTGTTACTATATTTTTTTCCTTGATGTCTATTTTGCTTTTTACCGATATGGATCCGCCGGAACCGTCTGTGCCGAATTCCCCCGAAAGCCCGAGGTCCAGCAGATTCTGCGATTCCGAATTAAGTTCCCCCTTTATGTTGATTGTCCTCAGTTTCAGGCTTCCGTCACGGTTAAAGACTGCAACATCCCCTTTACTGACTCTCAGCCTGACATTTTTCCTGTTTAAGATGCCCGCCTCGAAAAATTCGGGGGATATGCCTGTTTTCTGTTTTGCCTCAGCAATTTCTTCCGCTGATTCTTTTACATAAATAACAGGGTTGTCGATCTCAACCAGGTGTTTTTGCTCTTTGGCGGCCGGAAAAAACGACAACAGCGTAAGGTTGCTCTTGACATCCTTCGTTTTCAGCAAGATATTATAATTCCTGTATCTCCCTTCAATCTTCATGTTTTCAAAACAAAGGCCTTGTGTCAGCCCGCCGGCAATATTATCCACTTTTACATCAAGGCCGAGGGCGGCTGAAATCCTCCATTCAAGAACAGGCCTGATAAGAAGATTCAGGGAATAAGTCCTGGATAAAAAAAGGATTGTCAACCCGGCAAGTACAAACAAAGCGGTTTTGCGTGAAAATATTTTTCTCATTTACGCTTCTTTTTTTTGCTTTTGTTTTCAATGCTGATATTGATTTTTGTGTTTTTAGCAAAAACATGCAAAACCGCCCCGCCTTTCGGTTTTTTTCTCAATATTTCTTCCGCTATGGCGTCTTCGATGTGTTTCTGTATGGCGCGTTTCAGAGGCCTTGCGCCCAGACTGGGGTTATATCCGACCTTCAAAAGATATTTTTTAGCCGAATCATCGACTTTGATCTCCAGGTCTTTCCTGCCAAGGTTTTCTTTCAGCCTCCTGATTTCGAGATCGATGATATTGAAAAGGTCACCCTTTGTCAGGGGCTGGAAGACTATTATTTCATCTATCCTGTTGAGAAATTCGGGTTTGAACGTCGATTTGACTTCGCTCAGTATCTTTTCCTTCATTTTTTCGTATGAGAAACTTTCATCTCTTGTGTGAAAGCCGACGGTTGTCGCCTTTTCGATATAAGCAGCCCCTACATTGGACGTCATTATGACTACCGTATTCCTGAAATCCACTTTTCTCCCGTAGCTGTCGGTAAGCTTGCCTTCTTCCAGTATCTGCAGGAGGATATGCATGACATCCGGGTGGGCTTTCTCAATCTCGTCAAAAAGAACAACCGAGTAGGGCCTTCTTCTGACTTTTTCCGTCAATTGTCCGCCTTCTTCATAGCCCACGTAACCGGGGGGAGAACCGGTCAGGCGGGATACATTAAATTTTTCCATATACTCCGACATATCAATCTGGATAAGCGCATCCTCGTCATCGAATAAAAATTCGGCAAGGGCCTTTGCGAGCAGAGTTTTTCCCACCCCTGTCGGGCCCAGAAATATGAATGACCCTATCGGCCTTCTCGGGTCTTTTAAATCAGCCCGCGAGCGCCTCAGGGCCTTTGAAACCGCAGAGACAGGTTCTTCCTGCCCGATTATTCGCTTATGCAGTTCCTGTTCCATCCGGAGCAGTTTTTCAGTTTCGGCTTCTTCCAGTTTAAAAACCGGTATGCCGGTCCAGCGCGACACCATCTGCGCAACTTCCTCTCCTCCGATATAAACCACTTTTTCCCTGTTTTCGTCATTCCACTTTCTTCTTTTCCTGGTAATCTCTTCGCGCAGCGTCCTCTCCTTATCGCGGAGAGAGGCAGCATCCTCAAACGCCTGTCTATTTATCGCAGTTTCTTTCTTTTTTACGATTCCATTGAGAGATTCCTGCATATCCTTGAATTCCGGAGGAGTTGTCATTGCGGAAATCCTTGCTTTCGCCGAAGCTTCATCTATTAAATCTATAGCCTTGTCGGGAAGAAACCTATCCGCTATATACCTGTCCGATAGTTTTGCAGCCAGCACCAGGGCCTCATCCGATATGACGGCATTATGATGTTTCTCATATTTCTCCTTCAACCCTTCTAAAATCTGTACAGTCTCATCAACTGACGGTTCCTCTACCTTGATTATCTGAAAGCGCCTTTCCAAAGCGGCGTCTTTTTCGATAAACTTCCTGTATTCATTCATTGTCGTAGCGCCTATGCATTGGACATCCCCCCTGGCCAACGCCGGCTTGAGTATGTTCGATGCGTCTATAGCGCCTTCAGCCGCACCCGCTCCGACTATGGTATGTAACTCATCAATAAACAAAATCACATCTTTTGAAGTCTTTATCTCTTCCATAACCGCTTTTATTCTTTCTTCAAACTGCCCGCGGTACTTTGTCCCGGCAATCATCAAAGCAAGGTCCAGCGTAACAAGCTTCTTGTCCAGAAGTATCTCCGGAACTTCGCTTTTTACTATAGAATGAGCAAGCCCTTCCACGATAGCGGTTTTACCGACGCCCGCTTCTCCTATGAGAACCGGATTGTTTTTTGTCCGCCTGCATAAAACCTGGATAACCCTCTCAATCTCGCTTTTCCTGCCGATCACAGGGTCAAGCTTGTCATTTCTCGCCATTTCGGTAAGGTCGCGCCCGAAAGCGTCCAGAGCCGGGGTCTTTGCCGATTTTTTCGGCGCAAACGGCTTATTCTCATGCAGCGGGCCGGGAGCGTTTTCGGATTCCTGTGTATAATCCATTTCCATAAGCTCCTGCAGTATTTCCTCCTTAACCTTGTGGAGATCCAGCCCCAACTTAATCAAAATACCGGCAGCTATGCCTTCTCCTTCTTTGATCAGGCCCAGCAGAATATGCTCGGTGCCGACATAGGTATGGTTCAATTTGTTCGATTCTTCAACCGCAAGCTCTATAACTTTTTTGGCGCGGCTTGTCAGCGGGACATCGCCCGCGACTTTTGTCTCCGGGCCGGCGCCGACCGATTTTTCTATCTCAAGCCTTACAGTCTCAAAATCAATTCCCATCCTTCTCAGCACATTAAATGCGACCCCGTCACCCAATTTGATTATCCCAAGCAGCAAATGTTCTGTTCCTATATAACTATGGTTAAACCTGTCTGCCTCTTTTCTCGCAAGAATAATCACCTGCCTTGCCCTCGGAGTAAATTTATCAAACATCTACTTGCCTCTCTTTCGCGAAAATATATCTTTTAGAATTTTAGCCCTGTAAGCATCTCTTTCGGGGTGAGCCAATTCCCTTCCCGCAAATTTCTGTAAATGAGCCGGCTGGGTCTGGATTCTTGATGCGTTTATTTTATCGTTAGTCATGTTCTTCGAACGCAGCAGCCCCAGGTCCATTCCAAGCTTCAGTATCGAAAGAAGGTCTATTGTTTCCTTTGAAGAAATGACTTTTGCGTTCGAAAAAACGCCGTATGCGCGGCCGATCTTATCTTCAATCTCAATTCTCCTGTCTTTGAGGATTTTCTCTCTTGCCTTATGCTCATACCCGATTATCTCCTTAACCATTTTTTCAACATCAACAATAATTTCTTCTTCGGATTTCCCGAGCGTGACCTGGTTCGATATCTGGAAAATACTGCCTATGCTGTGCGTCCCCTCCCCGAATGTCCCTCTTACGGCCAAACCCAGTTTATTTACGGCCTGGAGAATCTGGCCGATTTGCCCGTCGATGACCAGGGCAGGCAGATGAACCATAACAGACGCCCGGAGACCTGTCCCCACATTGGTCGGGCATGAAGTCAGGAACCCGAATTCCTTATTCACCGCAAACCTGACTTTTTTCGACATTGCCCTCTCAAATTCCCTGGAAAGGCCGAACGCTTCATGAAGCTGAAGGCACGGATACAAGACCTGCATCCTCAGGTGGTCTTCCTCGTTCACCATGGAACTGATAATCTCGCCCTGCGAGACGCCAAGCCCGCTGAAAACCTTGCCCTGAGAATGCTCAAGGCTTACAAGATACCTTTCGACAAGAAGCATCCTGTCAATTTTGGACAATTCATCCACCCTCAAAAACATGCCTTCGCTGAAAAAACCGGATGATTTCAGGGCTTCGATTAATATATTATACGTTTCTTCTCTCTGAGATACCGATGCCCAGTGGCAGAAGGGTTTTTTATCCAGATTTCTTGCCAGCCTTATACGGCTTGAAAGGACTGTATCGGACTCGTTACCTGAACCCGACAGCCAACTACCGATCTTTTTATGAAGGGTCTCAATTTCCATCTTTCGTTTCAATTTTCTTTTTTAGTTCCTTGATCCGGTCCCTGATTAACGCCGCTTCTTCGAATTCCTCGGATTTCACAGCTTCCGATAACCTTTTTTTCAAGGCCTCCAAGCGGACATTGTCATTTTTTTCGCCGATATATAAATCAGATTGATCTATAAACCCAATATGATGCGAGCTTTTATGGATTGTTTTCAACAAAGGAAGCAGCTGCGCCCTGAAAACAGAGTAACATTCGGAACAACCTAATTTGCCTTTCTTTTTGAAATCCAGAAAACTCATGCCGCAGTTTCCGCATTTAGCCGCATTGCCGGAAACATCTTTGCCTATCTGGGTCAAGCCGGCAAGAAGCTCGGAAATGTTAAAAGGCGTGTTAACAAATTCTTTCTTTTTGAAACATTTCTCGCATAGATTCAGCTTGATTACCTTGCCCCCTACGATCTCCGTGTAATGTATAGTGGCTTCGAACTTATGACAGGCATCGCAAAGCATAACTCCGTTTTTCTCCAAAAATTTATACCTACATCCCGATTGTGTTAGTCAGGTTTTTATAAAGCCTTATAAGTTTTTTTGTCATGGGTCCGGGCTGCCCGTTACCGATAATCCTCTTGTCGCATTCAACCACAGGAACTATCTCTGCGGCGGTTCCGGTAAGGAAGCATTCATCCGCATTGAAAATATCATGCCTGGACATAACAATCTGCTTGACCTCGATATTATCCTCTTTCGCAAGCTCAATGACCGTATTCCTGGTAACCCCCTCCAGAACACCCATATAAAGGGAAGGTGTCAAAAGGATCCCGTTTTTGACTATAAAAATATTATCGCCGGTGCATTCTGAAACAAAGCCATATGAATTAAGCATAATGGCCTCATGGAACCCGGAATTGACGGCCTCAATCTTAGCCAGAATATTATTAAGATAATTAAGCGACTTTACCCTGGGATTCAGCGCCTCCGGGCGGTTCCTCTGTGTAGGAACGGTAATAACCTTTAACCCTTTTTTATAAAAAGATGTCGGATACAGCTGTATCCTGTCGGCAATTATGATTATGCTGGGTTTTGGGCAGAGGAACGGATTTAACCCGAGAGTACCGACGCCTCTGGTGATAACCAGGCGGATATAAGTGCATGAGTCGTTTTTCTTAACGGTCTTAAGCACATCGGCGATCATCTGGCTTTTGCTTATGGGTATCCTGAGCATCAACGTGTTGGCAGACTCGTAAAGCCTGTCAATATGCTCCTTTAGCTTGAAAATCCTGCTGTTGTAAACACGTATGCCTTCAAAAACCCCGTCTCCGTAAAGCAATCCATGGTCAAAAACGGATATCCCCGCCCTGTCCCTGCCGTAAAACTTGCCGTTTATATATATTACAGACTTATCCCTTGTCCTCTTTCCTTTCACCTTAAATCTCCTTTCAGGTACCTGGCTATTTATGTTTACTTTACTACCCTTCCATCAACTAATTTTACAATATTATCCCCTTCTGAAACAAGATTATAGTCATGTGTCGCAATAACGAATGTCTTGCTGTTTTCAGAGCTTAACTTCCTGATCACGGATATTATTTCCCCTCCTGTTTCTTTATCAAGATTGCCGGTCGGTTCATCTGCAAACACTATGCCGGGCTCATTTACAAGCGCCCTGGCAATAGCAACCCTCTGCTGCTCGCCCCCCGACAATTGAAAAGGTTTGTGAAAAGCCCGTTTCCCGAGCCCCAGGTTTTCCAGGAGGCCCAACGCCTTTTCGCGCGATTTTTTCCTGTTCTCGCCGCGTATCAAGGCCGGCAGCATTACATTCTCAACAGCCGTAAATTCGGAGAGGAGGTGAAAAAACTGAAATATAAACCCGATATCCGAATTTATCAGTCTTGACTTCTTCCTGCCGCCCAGCTTGCGATAATCCAGGCCGTTAATCATGACATCGCCTTTGTCGGGCGTATCTATGCCGGCGATTATATGGAGCAAGGTGCTCTTGCCCGCCCCTGAAGGCCCCACAATGAAAAGTATCCTGCCTTCGGGGACTTCCAGGCTGATATTATCCAGCACTCTCAATAATTTAGGACCGGATTCATAAGATTTCTCGATATTTCTTGCAACCAGGATATTATTCATATCTCAAAGCCTCGACAGCGTCTAATTCAGCGGCTCTGTATGAGGGATATAAAGCCGCAAGGATCGATATGATTATCGCTGACACGGAAATGGCAACTATATCGTGAACATCGATATAGCGCGGTATCTTTTCAAAGTAATATATCTCCTGGGGGAAAACCTCAAACCCCGTAATTTTCTCGATGAACATCTGTATGAAATCCATGTATTTCAAAAACAGCCAGCCGAAAAACACGCCTATGGAAGTGCCCGCCAGGCCTATAATAAAACCTTCGTAAAGGAATATCCTCAATATATCCAGTTTATAAAGTCCCAGGGATTTCAACACGCCTATATCTTTT
>JAFGBE010000146.1 GCA_016933315.1 Candidatus Auribacterota bacterium | reverse complement strand
TCTGTATCTGGTAAAGGCAGACCGGCAGCTGCCTGTATGACTTTAATTCTTTCCTTGCAATATCTGTTATAACTTCTTCGTATGTAGGGCCTAATGCATAATGTTTTTCATGCCTGTCTTTTACTCTCATCAATTCTTTGCCGTATATTTCCCATCTTTTTGTTTCTTTCCATAATTCAGCCGGAGAAAGTACAGGCATAAGCAGTTCCTGGGCACCCGCCTTGTTTAACTCATCCCTCACAATCTCCTCGACCTTCCTTATAACACGAAAACAGAGAGGCAGGTAATCGAAGATACCGGGCGCTACCTTTCTTATCATGCCGGCCCTTATCATTAACTTATGGCTCAGGATTTCGGCATCCGAAGGCGATTCTTTTAATGTAGGTATTAACGCTTTACTCCAACGCATAATATCTCCGAAAAAATCAGTTAAATAGTTAAGTAGTTCAGTGGTTCAATAGTTTAATAGTTGAAAACCTTATTAACAACCACATGTTGGTTAGGGAGTAAGTTTTAAGGGGCCTCTTTTTTATGAGCGGCCACGGTGCCTGAAAGGCGAGAGAGTAAAAAAGTGGAGTGCAGTAAACCTCGGTGGGGTTTACAAACGTCCCCGAAAAATTTGCTCCCTGACCAATCGCAGCCTTATCCTTTCTGCTTAACTACTTAACTGTTTTTATTTATTTTCTCAATGATCTTTTTGAATTCGCTTAATAATTTTTCAGATTTAACTTTCTTAATAATTCTACCGTTTTTAAAAATAATTCCAATGTTTTTTCCGCCCGCTATCCCGATATCGGCTTCTTTCGCTTCCCCGGGCCCGTTCACGGAACACCCCATGACCGCAATAGTCATGGGCGTTTTTATGCCGGCGGCAAGTTTTTCGACCTCGAGCGCGATTTTTTCTACATCGATCTCTTTCCTGCCGCAGGTCGGGCAGGATATTATCTCCGGGCCGAACTTCCTTAATCCCAGGGATTTTAATATCTCCCTGGCAACCCTGACTTCCCGGACAGGATCAGCGGTAAGGGAAACCCTTACGGTATCGCCGATTCCTTCGAGGAGCAGGGACCCGATGCCGATCGCGGATTTGATAGTACCTGAAAATACTGTCCCCGCTTCGGTAATACCTATATGAAAAGGATATTTCGTTTTCGGCGCCAGAAGTTTGTATGCTTCGCATGTGTCTTTCACACTGGTCGACTTAATGGATATTTTAAGGTCGTGGAAGCCGAATTTTTCAACAAGCTTTATATTCTTTAGCGCGCTTTCGACAAGCGCTTCGGGAACAGGTTTTTTATATTTCTTCAATAATTCAGGTTCAAGCGAGCCTGAGTTAACACCTATACGCATCGGGATTTTATGTTTTTTCAGGCAGTCAACGACAAGCTTCACTTTTTCAGGAGAACCGATATTGCCGGGGTTAATCCTTATACACGCGGCTCCGGCTTCCGCCGCTTTAACAGCCAGGCGATAATCAAAATGTATATCGGCTATAACGGGTATCCCGGCACCCTCCACAATCTTGCCAAACGGCTTTATGCCAGCGGAATTTTTTACAGCCACCCTTACTATTTCACAGCCTTCATCCGCCAGGCGGCCTATCTGCCGCAGCGTAGCTTCCGCATCATCAGTATCGGTTTTAGTCATGGACTGCACGGACACAGGGGCATTCCCGCCAACAGCCACATTTCCAACTTTTATTTTTATCGTTTTGCGCCGTTTCATCTTAACCTTATGTCATTAAACGTAACGAAAACAAGAAGGAAAAGAATAAGTATTAACCCGACCTTTTGCCATATAAGAACATATTTTTCGCTTATAGGCCGGCCTTTTATCTTCTCAATCAACAGCAAAAGGACATGCCCCCCGTCAAGCATAGGCAGGGGAAGGATATTGAAAAAAGCCAGATACATACTCAAAATACCCAGCCATTTTATCAGGCTGGAAAAGCCGAAACTCGCGACGGCAGACGTCACTTTGAATATCCCGACAGGGCCCTGCAGCTGGTCAAAACCCACTCTCCCCGAAAACAGGAGCGCCAGAGAACCTACAACCATTTTCAAAGTCGACAACGATTGGCTTATCCCCTTTTGGACCGCTTTTCCAAAAGGATATTTTTCATATATCATCGCCGGGCCGGTCTTCACTCCTGCAATACCTCTGAAGCCTATCTTCGATTCGATTTCAATCTGTTCCTCAGACGAACCGAAGAATTTCTTTTTTATGCGCCTGGAAACCGTCAGTTTAATCTTTGAGCCTTTTGTCCGGGCGGAGATGGCCTCAGTCACCTGGTTTTTCTTCTCTATGCCAATATCATCGAACTTTTCAATCCTGTCTCCCGTCCGGATTGCGCTCCCGGCCTTATCCTCATTATAGACAATAACGATATTATCTTCCGTTACGAACATACCGCTTAAACATTTTAACGGCATAGGGGCTAAATATACCCGCTCTTCTTTGCCGTTCCTTAGAATGGTCAACTCCATTCTTTTGCCCAGCCTGTCGGCCGTAAGCATGCTGAAGTCGGACAGCTGGACATATCTGCCGTCGACTTTAAGTACGATATCCTTCGGGAGCAATCCGGCTTTTTCAGCGGGGGTACCTGCCTGTACCTCATAAATCTCGGTGAAATCAAAAGGGGTTATCCCTATTCCTCCGGGATTCCGGCCTTTGGGTTTTTCAGGGGTAACGGTAATATCATGCATTAAACCGTTTCTGTCCACGCTTATTTTCAGCTCATCTCCCGCTTTCGAAATAACCTGCCACCGTATATCCTCGAAGGTCGCTGTTTTGACTCCGTTTACGCTCGCAATCCTGTCGCCGACACGCAGGCCGGCTTTTTCGGCCGGCGAGGCCGGCAGCACGGCGCCGATATAATTCTCCTTCATACCCAGCAATATCTGATGGCCCAGAAGAAAAAGCGCTATAAAAACAAATACCCCGAAGAAAAAATTCATAAGAGGGCCGGCTACAACTACGGACATCCTCTGCCAGATGCTTTTCCTGTTGAACTTCCTGTCTTCGGGGACTTTTACGCCTATATTTTTTATCTCATCATCTTCATGTCCGGGAAAATCTTCCTGCCCGGCCATTTTCACATATCCCCCTATCGGTATGGACCCTATACCGTATTCATTTTCTTTCCTTTTTATTTTAAAAAGTTTAGGCGGGAACCCTATCATAAATTCAAATACATAGATATTCAGCAGCTTGGCGGTTAAAAAATGCCCCAGTTCGTGTACAAAGACAAGCACTCCCAGGAATATTGCAAAGATAAAAATATTAAAAATCAGTTCCATTAGCGGCTTCCTCTTTTCTTTTTTAACAATCCCGCCGCATATTCTCTCGCCCAGCGGTCGGCATTTTCCACGTCTTCAATTGTTCTAATTTTCGTATTTTTTGCGGATGAAACAGTCTCAACGACAATGTCATATATCCGTGTGAT
>JAFGBE010000020.1 GCA_016933315.1 Candidatus Auribacterota bacterium | reverse complement strand
GATTCATCTCAATAACCACCATCCTGCCGTCTTCCGGATTAACGGCAAACTGGATATTGGAACCTCCCGTATCAACTCCTATTTCGCGTATGATGTCTATCGATGCATCCCTCATTTTCTGATACTCAACATCAGAAAGTGTCTGTGCGGGGGCAACGGTTATGCTATCTCCCGTATGAACGCCCATAGGATCCAGGTTTTCTATGGAACATATTATTATGACGTTATCCCTGACATCCCTCATAACCTCCAACTCATATTCTTTCCAGCCTAAAACGGATTCCTCTATAAGAATCTCGCTTATCATGCTGTTTTTAAGACCATTGCCGGCTATATTCAAAAATTCTTCTTTGTTGAAAACAACCCCGCCCCCGGTACCTCCCAGCGTAAAACTCGGCCTTATTATAAGGGGATACCCGATTTCATCCGCTATGGAAAGGGCTTCTGCCATATTATATGCAATCCCGCTTTTCGGAAGGTCAAGGCCTATGCGTTTCATAGCTTCTTTAAAATATTGCCTGTCTTCGGCTTTTTTTATAGCTTTGTAATCTGCCCCGATCATCTTAACATTAAATTTGTCAAGGGTGCCCGATTCACATAATTTAACTGTCACGTTCAGTGCAGTCTGGCCGCCAATTGTAGGAAGAACCGCGTCAGGACGCTCGCTTTCAATGATTTTAGCTACTACTTCAGGGGTAATAGGTTCAATAAAAGTCTTTGAAGCCATTGAGGGGTCGGTCATTATAGTCGCCGGATTCGAGTTAACCAGGATTACCTCATATCCTTCTTCCTTAAGGGCTTTGCACGCCTGTGTCCCGGAATAGTCGAATTCACATGCCTGCCCTATGACTATAGGGCCGGAACCGATAATAAGTATCTTCTTTATATCATTTCTTCTTGGCACGGAATTTCTCCATATCTTCCACAAAATTGTCAAAAAGTGATGCGGCATCATGTGGGCCGGGAGACGCCTCAGGGTGAAACTGAACCGAAAAAGCCGGAATCTTCTTAAGCCTCATACCTTCGATCGTATTATCATTAAGATTTAAGTGCGTAACAACAATTTCATCCATGTTAAGAGATGAGTCCTCAACATTAAAACCGTGGTTCTGGGATGTAATGGAAATCTTTCCGGTCAAAACATCCCTGACCGGATGATTCGCCCCGTGATGGCCGAATTTCAATTTATAAGTTTTCCCGCCAAGGGCCAGCCCGAGTATCTGGTGGCCCAAGCATATGCCGAATATGGGGAATTTCCCCAGCAACTTCTTTACGGTATCGATAACATAAGTGACAGCTTCCGGGTCACCGGGTCCGTTGGAGAGAAGTATGCCGTCGGGGTCTAATGCTTTTATATCTTCAAAAGTCGTACATGCGGGCACACATGTCACCCTGCACCCTTTTTTCTCAAGTATCCTCAATATATTGAATTTGACACCACAGTCTATAACAATAACATTGTATTTTCCTGATTTGTTCCATTGGTAGGCTTTCTCAACCGTAACATCCTTGACCAGGTCAATCCCAATAAGCCCTTTTGAAACCTTTGCCTTGTTTATAAGGCTGCTGTCATTCATGTCTACAGTTGAAATAACAGCCTTCATTGCTCCCGCAACCCTGACATGCTTCGTAATTGCCCGCGTATCTATCCCTTCTACACCGACAATATTCTTTTCCTTCATGTATTTTTCAATGCCCGTACAGGAACGCCAGTTACTGTCTATACGGCTGAATTCCCTGCACACAAACCCTTCAAAAAAAGGCTTTCCTGACTCGATATCATCCTCATTAAAGCCGTAATTCCCTATCAGGGGATATGTCATAAGGACTATCTGGCCTTTATAAGACGGGTCTGTAATGATTTCCTGGTAACCTGTCATGCTTGTATTGAAAACAAGCTCGCCGGTTCTCTCTCCCTCTGCGCCAAAAGCAAAACCATTAAAGACCCTGCCGGATTCAAGGGCAATTTTAGCTTTTTTCTTAAAATCCACTACGCTTTATTCCTTTTATACTTCAACGCACCCGCGATAAAATCCCTGAATAGAGGATGCGGCAAATCTGGCTTAGACTTGAACTCAGGATGATATTGCACAGCGACAAACCACGGATGTTTCTTTACTTCTATTATCTCAACCAGACGCCCATCGGGCGAAGTGCCGGCGAAAATCATGCCTTTTTTCTCCATCGCCTTCCTGTACTTGCTGTTAAACTCATATCTGTGCCTGTGCCGCTCGTATATCCTTTTCCTCCTGTACGCCCGGGAGCTGTTAGTATTCTTTTTAATATTACAGGGATACGCACCCAGCCTCATTGTAGCCCCTTTTTGTTTTGTTTTTCTCTGGTGCTCCATCAGGCTTATAACCGGATAAGGGGTTTTAGGTAAAAACTCGGTAGAATTCGCTTTATCAAACCCACAGACATTCCTTGCGTATTCGATAACCGCCATTTGCATACCAAGGCACAGGCCCAGGAAAGGCACCTTTTTTTCCCTGGCATATCTCACCGCGGCAATTTTGCCTTCAGTCCCCCTGGTGCCAAACCCGCCGGGAATCAGAATACCATCAGCGTCTTTCAGCATATCATGGATATTATTCTTTGTTATCCCTTCAGACTCTATCTTAACGGTGTTCACTATAACATTGTTTTTAATACCCGCATGGGCAAGCGCCTCATAAATCGACTTGTACGCGTCTTTTAAAGATATATATTTGCCGACTACTGCGATTGTAACCGCGTTTTTCAAGTTTTTCGCGCGCTCTACAACATTATTCCTCCATACGTCAAGATCCCTGTCAAACGCGGGAATATCGAGTTTCCTGACAATAAGTTCATCAAGCCATTGTTCTTTGAGCATAAGGGGAACTTCATAAATACAATCTACATCCGCCGCCTGTATCACAGCTTCTTTTTCTACATTGCAAAACAGGGATATTTTCTGCCTGCTTTCCGCCGTAATCGATTTTTCAGACCTGCAGACGATTATTTCTGGCTGGATTCCTATTTCACGGAGTTTTCCGACACTATGCTGTGTCGGTTTTGTCTTTATCTCTTCGGAAGACTTAAGATAGGGAACCAATGTCAGATGAATATTCATCGCATTTTTAAATCCGACATCCTGCTTAAATTGCCTGATGGCTTCCAGGAAAGGCAGGCTTTCTATATCGCCGACAGTTCCCCCTATTTCCACGATAATCACATCAAGTTTACGGTTTGCCGAAACTTTTTTTATTCTGCTTTTTATTTCATCGGTAATATGAGGGATAACTTGTACCGTATCCCCAAGGTAAACGCCGTCGCGCTCTTTTTTTATCACGGAATTATAAACCATACCCGAAGTAATATTGTTCTCACTGGATATTTTAGCGGAAGTAAATCTTTCATAATGACCGAGGTCAAGATCTGTCTCGGCTCCATCCTCCGTAACATACACTTCACCATGCTGATACGGGTTCATAGTGCCGGGATCCACATTGATATACGGGTCGCATTTAATAATCGAGACTTTTAACCCCCTGGATTCAAGCAACTTACCTATCGAAGCCGAAAGGATACCTTTACCCAGACTGGATACAACCCCCCCTGTTATAAAAATATACTTGCTCATTTAAATTGCCCCGTTCGGAAACCGGCATTAAAGAGAAGGCGTCCTTCCTTTAGGAAGGACGCCTTTGTCCAATTGGTAGAAATATACCAGAATATATATCACTGTCAAGTTAAATTAAGAAACGAAAAGCGATTTGCTGGAAAAATCGGGGTCGCTCGTGATATTCACTCCTAATTTCCTGAGTCCGGCTTCGTCCCCTGGAGTGGGAATATGTGTTATATGCATTTCGCAATTCTGCAACTCGCTCAACTTCTCCATTGCCGCCTGTGAAGCTGTATTTGTCGCAGCGCTTATACTGAGGGCAATAAGCATTTCCTCCAGATTCATGCTTATATTTTTATTGCCGGCAATACGTATCTTTAACTTTCCTATCGATTCTATTATATTCGGAGAAAGCAGGTGAATTTTATCGGGAATACCCGCCAGGACCTTAACCGCATTCAGGATCACACTCGAAGAAGCATGCATAAGGTCGGAGTTCTTGCCGGTTATCAGAAAATCATCTTTTAACTGGATGGCAGCACCGCAATATATCCCTTCATTCCCTTTCTTTTCCTTAATAGCCTTTTCCGCGGCTTTTCTAGCGGGCTTGACTACTTTTCTGTCTTCCGGTTTAAGACCGGCTTCTTTCATGATATTCTCGGCTCTTTCGACCGTTTCCTTATCGGTAAGTCCCATAGCATATTCACACGCATATCTGAAATACCTTCTTATGATTTCCTGTTGCGCGGCCTCCCTCACTATTTTGTCATCTATAATACCAAAGCCCGCCCTGTTAACCCCCATATCGGTAGGAGACTTATAGATAGACTCTCCCATTATTTTGTCAAAAATCCTCTTCAAGACAGGGAATACTTCCACATCACGGTTGTAATTAACGGCTTCTTCCCCGTATGCTTCCTTATGAAACGGGTCTATAAGATTATAATCTTTGATATCTGCGGTAGCCGCCTCATATGCGACATTAACCGGATGCCTGAGAGGAATATTCCATATCGGGAAAGTTTCAAATTTCGCATACCCGGATAAAACGCCGTTTTTATGGTCATGATACATTTGTGACAAACATGTGGATAATTTTCCGCTTCCCGGACCAGGCCCTGTGACAATCACAAGAGGCTTTTTCGTCTGAATATAATGGTTGGCTCCATATCCCTGTTCGCTGACAATCAATTCGACGTCATAAGGATATCCTTTTGTAAACCTATGGGTGTACACACGGACATTTCTTCTCTCCAGCTTGTTTTTGAAAATTTTCGCTGAGGGCTGAGCATCAAAACGCGTAATGACCACGGCAGCCACATCAATGCCCCAATCTCTGAGATCATCGATAAGCTTTAAAGCATCCACATCGTATGTAATGCCGAAATCAGCCCTTATTTTTCTCCTCTCGATATCTCCAGCATATATGCACAGGATTATATCGGCATCATCTTTCAGCTGCCGGAGTAAGCGCATTTTAACGTTAGGGTCAAAACCCGGAAGGACACGCGAGGCATGATAATCATAAATAATTTTGCCGCCGAATTCGAGGTAAAGCTTGTTATTGAAGCGCCTTACTCTGTCAAGGATAGAAGCTGTCTGCTCTTTCAGATACTTCTCATTATCAAAACCGCTTTTGTTCAAAAAAATATCACCTTTCTTGCAAACAATATCTGAAAAAGGCCTGTTTTAACTATTTGAAACGTTTCAACCCCACTTTATCCGCAATTTCAAAAAATTCATTCTTGTCGATTTCGTCAAGGGTCTTGCCTTTTTTATTGAGCTGCTCATTAAACTTTATAGCTTTTTCCTGCATGGCTTCATGGGTTTCCTCCGAGCCGCCGTAAAGGTGAAAATTATCTCCCCTGGTAACCCTGAGATGCCCGTCTTTGCTATCAAAGCCGAGCCCGAGCAAAAAAGCTTTATTGATTTTATCCGCCACTATTCAATCCTTTCATAGTCGATCACCTGAATCCCAGTATATCAAAACTAAAGTTTTATCCTATATAAAAAAAAATTGATGTCAATATAAAATTTTCTGATAATATATATCCTTATGAAAAACTTATCCATTTTAAGCTTTATTTTCATTATCGCCTTCACGGGCATTGTTTCGGCCGAGACCATCGATTATAAAGCAACCATCGGCGAATTCAAGAAAGCAGAAGCTCTGACCAACTCAAGAACCTTAAGCTCTCTATTCCAGGAAAGCATAGCCCAGGCGCTGACAAGCGGAAACAAAAAAAACACTGTATTCCGGGACAGGGCCACCGAAAATGCCAGGCAGGCAATAGCTATACTTGACAAGCTGATAGAGTATTACCCCGATATAAGCAAATTTTACTCTTCGAGGTCAATGGCTTACGCTGTTCTGTCTTCACTGGTTCCGGCAAAAAGGAATTCTCTAAGGAAACAATGCAGGGAAGACGCCGATAAATCTATTGAACTTGACCCCGGAAACATAGAAGGATACATTTCCCTCTTTTTTGTTGATGACGACAGGTCTTATCTCGAAACGGCGCTTCAGATCAAGCCCGATGATGAAACGGCAAATGTCTATTATGTATTTTCAAAATATGTCTTCCCTTCTTTCCAATCCGACAGCAGCACATTAATCCAATACACCATATCCGAGCTGGAAAGAATACACAGCAAATTTCCCGCCAACACGCTGATTCTTTTCTCCGAAGGCATATTGCTGCTTAAACTCAACAACAAAGAACAAGCTCATGACGTTTTTGAAAAATCATTGCGAATTGACCAGGACCAGCCGGCGGTAAAAATACTGTATGCGGCATTACACGAGGATCTGTCCGCCAAAAGTAAAGAGCGATACCTTAAGGACACACAATAAAAAAGGGCTGCAAATTAAATTGCAGCCCTTTCTAAAAAACGACAAATCACTCTTCATCGCGTTCTGACAAATAAGTCTTCCATTCCTGCACCGCTTTATACTTCTGGTCAGGTGTCGAATTTTCGTTATACCCGAAGTCTTTGCCGGTAAGGTTCCTCAGCGAAGAAGCCGCTTTTAGCCTGACATCAAGCTCTTCATCGGAAGACAGTGCATTAAATAATGCAGTCAACGTTTCCTCGTTATCTCCGCCTATTTTACCTAAAGCTTCTGCCGCACAAACTCTTACATAAGAATGGTCATTCTCCAGTATTTTAATTATCTCACCGGCATATTCCTTATTTCCAAACTCGCTTATAGAATATATGGCCGCTGCTCTTACTGTGGAATCCCTGTCTTTAAGTTTGCCGGCAATCTGTCCCACCGCATTTGTGTTCCCGCAGAAAGTAAGATATGAAATTGCGGCAACTTTCACGTTGGAATCAGGATCATCGAGCATTTTCACTGATTTTTTAATAACCGTCTTGTCCCCTATCTTTTCAAGCGAACGCAGGCATGCAGCCCTGACAACAGGGCTATCGTCGTCAAGCCCTTTTATGATAAAAGCCGTCGATTCTTTTTTCTTCATCAGCCCCAGCGCCACAACCGCATCTTTTCTTGCGTCAGGACTTGCGCTCTGCATACATTCATACAGCTTGTCGCCATAGCCGAGAAGAGCTTCGGAAGCGGCCCTTGATATTTCAGGATCGGCATCCTGGCACTTTTCGACAAGAAGACCCACAGAGCTGGGCGATTTTATAACACCCAAAGCCTTTATGGCTTCAACAACTTCCGCTTTATCCCTCGCACTCACCACTATATCCGTAAGCATAGGTTCGGCTGTGCTGTCACCGAGTTTGCCCAGCGACTTCAATGCTTCAACCCTTATATCGGTCCTTTCATCGGATAACAATTTTTTCAAGGCTTTCTCCGCGCTCTTGTCTCCTATC
>JAFGBE010000145.1 GCA_016933315.1 Candidatus Auribacterota bacterium | reverse complement strand
CGAAAAACATCCTGGTCAGCCTGGCATGGGCTTCTATTACCGTTTTCCTTCCTCTTTTCGGGTACAAGGAGGTATCACCGCCCCCGATAAACCCGGTATTGGTAATATTCACCTTTGCCTATATATCGGTTTTAATATTCATAAGGTGCCTGACCTATGACCTGGTGGAAATACATGCGGACAGAATGATAGGGAAGGAAAGCCTCGCCGTGTTGAAAGGCGAATCTTTTACAAAAAAAACCATAGTGGTTATGATACTGGTATCGGCATTAATGCCCATATCCGCGGCTTACTTCAAAGTAATACCTTCCTACGGTTACCTGCTGCCGGCAATATCCGCTTATTCGCTGATATACCTGTGGTTGTACCATAAGCGCCATTTTTCCCAGGAAGCTGTCTTTGACCTTATGATCGAATCTAAATTTATACTTGCCGGGTTAATTGTTTATCTCGGCTCAAAATTCATAGCTTGACCGGAGTCATATAAATGAAATGTCCGAAATGCGGATATGAAGACGTCAGGGTAAGTTTCTGCCCGAGATGCAAGATTAAAATGTACCCGATAGGGAGCCCCGAACTCAAAAAAAGCCTGGGCTCCGGGCTCGTGAAATTCATCAAAGCCGTAATAAGGTTTATCAAAAACATAATACTCAGGACAGCTGAATCCATAATATTCTGCGCAATTTTCCATTTTGTGCTCAAAGGACTGGTGTTCGGGCTGAAATTCATCGCCGTGAACGTGGAATCAGACATATCAAATGTCTTCGACTCCGTGTATATCTCTTACGGGGAATATTGCTTTTACGTCATCATAATAATACTCACTTTCAAATACAGATGGCCTGATGCGTGACCAATGAGCGAGTTCGGCGACTTCATTATTAGCGGCTTCAAGGGAACTGAATTTAACAGGGAACTGGAACGCAGGCTCCTCGTTGATAAAATCGGGGGATTGATCTTTTTTTCAAGGAATATCGCATCCCGCAGACAGGTGAAAAACCTGATAAACAGCTGCAGGGCCGCGCGGGACTCTGTATCGAAAACCCCCCTTATAATGGCGGTAGACCATGAAGGAGCCCCCGTCCACAGGTTTGGCTCCCTGGTAGACGAACTCCCTTCCCATGCGGCTTTTGCAAAATCAAAACTTAAGCGTTATGCCGCGCCCCTGTGGCAGGGGGCCGCGGAAGACCTCGCTTCTTTGGGATTTAACGCCAACTTCGCGCCGGTGCTGGATGTCGGCAGGAAGGGCAAATCTTCGGCCATGGGAATAAGGTCTTTCGGCTGTGAAAAAAAGGATGCAATCGGTTTCGGCGCGGAATTCATGGAAGGGATGCGCAGGGGGCGCATATCCTGCTTCGCGAAACACTTTCCGGGCCTGGGCAAGACCGGGACAGATTCCCACTTTTCCCTCCCCGTCATCGGTGAAAGCAGGCGCAAACTGCTTGATGAAGACGCTGGTGTATTCAAATCACTTATAAAAAGAGAACTTGTCGACGGCATCCTGCTTGCTCACGCTGTTTATCCGCGTCTCGACATGAAATTTCCCGCAAGCATGTCCCGCAAAATAATAACCGGACTGCTATACGGAAAATTGAAATTCAACGGCGTTGCGGTAACAGATGACATAGATATGCTGGCAATCAGGAAAAATTATGAGACAGGTTATTTCGCAAGGAAATCTGTCGAGGCGGGCGCTCATTTCATCCTCGCGTGCCACAATAAATCCCCGATACAGAAAATCTTCGCGGGGCTGGCCGGGATAAAACCGGAAACGCTCGAAAGCCGCCTGAGAAGCATCCGCAGCTGGAAAGAAAACATTCTGTCCCGGAAAAAGCCGCAGCGCCCCGGCGCCGCGCGGCGCGCCGGAGACTACGCATGGAAAATAGCGGGAGAAGCGGCCTCGATAAAAATAAAAAATAAGATAGGCCGGAAAAATCATATTTTCCTGTGTTTTATACCTCAAGCTGTTCGCGGCGACAGGGATATCCTCAGGATTAAAAAAATGCTTAAAACCCGGATCGACAAGACCTTCCCCGGGGCGGGAACCGTGTTTTACCCCGCTGCACCTGCGCGCGAAGACCTTGAGAAAAAAACGCCCGTTATCATAACCTACAACGCATACAAGGATAAAAAAATGCTGGGATCAGTGATGTCGGCCATCGAGGCAGCCGGGAAAAATTGCTACTGCCTGGCAGTAGCCGACCCTGTTGATTCGGATTATTTCGACTCCTGCGCCGGCGCAGGCTGCTCTTATTCGCCTGACATCCGCTCAGTTTCCGAATTACTGAGGATGCTTAAGGAAAAAGAAAATGAAAAATAACGCCCGGGCCGGATTCGCGTTTTTCTTCATACTGGCAATAATCATATGTTCAGGCTGCTCGAATATCGATACCGGCGATAAGATCAATATCACATACCATACAATCGAATCGCTGCCCGAACAGCTCGCCGCCTTAAAAACCCTGGCCGATAATTTCGAAAGGGAAAACCCCGGGATAGAGGTTGAAATCGAAACGGCTCCCTCCGGAAACTCATCCGTGTTCCAAAAACTCAAGGTAAGGATAGCGGGGCGGAATCCGCCCGATGTATTTTATATGGTTACGGACAGGATTGACGAATATATATCCCGCGGGGCTGTTATGGATATAACCGGATTCGCCGAAAGAGATTTTCCCGGGCTGAAACAGGACTATTATCCCCGGGTCATCGAAAGCTGCCATAGAAACGGGAAGATGTACTGTTTCCCTTTTCATTTCAGCACAGACCTGCTTTTTTATAACAAAGACCTGTTTGACGCGGCAGGCGTTAGCTATCCCGAACCCGGATGGAACTGGCAGAATGTGCTGGCTGCGGCGCTGAAACTCACACAAACAGAAGAAAATGGCCTCAGGGTTTACGGGTTCCTGCAGCCCCGCCCGCTGTTTCTCATGAAATCCTTCGGTTCCGAATTGTTTTCAGGCAACCCGCTGAAATGCACAATCGACAACGCGCGCTCAAGAGCCGCGCTGCAGTTCATGATAGACCTGCATTCAAAGTACGCGGTTTCTCCGAACAACGCGGTATTAAACCCTTCTGAAAGAAGCCAGTCCGAAATGGAAATGTTCAAAAACGGGAAAGCCGCTATGTTTATAGGAAGGACTTACATGCTTGTAGATTTCACGGGGATAAAAAAATTCAGCTGGGATATATGTTCTGTCCCGCGCGGAGTAAAAAGATATTCGCGCCTCGCAGTAGGAGGAAACTGCATATCCCCCGACACAAAACATCCCGAAGCCTCATGGAAGTTCATAAAATATTTCTCATCGCGCGAGGGGACTATGGTCATGGCGGGCAAGCGGAACTGTGTGCCCGCATTGAAATCAGCGGCGGAATCTGAGTTTTTTCTGCATCCTCCGCCCGGGAACATGCGATTTTCAATCCTGCAGCTGCCGTTTTCGGAAGCGGAAACATATCCCATCGAAAACTGGAGGGAGTTCCTGGAAAAGGAGTTTTCAGCGACTGCCGACAAGATTATCCTGGGGAAAATACCGATAGATGAAGGGTTGTCCGAATTGCAGCAAAAAGGCCAAAAATACACAGGAAAATAATTTTATTGATTATAATCCTGATTTAATATATAAAATCCTTGTTTATATATAAACGGCTCGACTGAAGTCAGGCATTTTACCGCCTAAAAAAAAGAAAAAAAACAT
>JAFGBE010000144.1 GCA_016933315.1 Candidatus Auribacterota bacterium | reverse complement strand
GTTGTTCAAATTAAATGTTCTGTCCCCGGAATTACCCTCCAAATATTTTTACCCTAAACATAAAAAATACTGCGCCAAGCAAGCATAATCCGGCAAAAATATAATCATGTGTAATTTTCTCTTTCATAAAAAAGATTGAAAATGGGATAAAGACAGTTAATGTGATTATTTCCTGAAGAATCTTCAGTTGCCCAACACTCATAACCTGATGTCCAATTCTGTTTGCAGGTACCTGCAATAAATATTCAAAAAGCGCTATTCCCCAACTGATAAGCGCCGCAAATATCCATGTTTTCTGGTTTAAATTTTTAAGATGACCATACCAAGCAAAAGTCATAAATATATTACTGCAGCAAAGAAAACCTATTGTTAAATACAGATGTTTCATAATTATTCCTTTTTGTATAACATATTTATATACGAATTCGTAATTTGTGGGTTTTTATACCACTTTTAAACCCATTATAACCCTTAAATCCCTGATTCCAATCTCAAATAAGTTCGTATTTTGTGGGCTTTTATTTCTTAATTTAAACAGGTGTCTGTTGCTATTTTTTCAATTGATCTGTAATAGCTTGATTCAGCGCGTTCTGAGCTTCGATAAGTTTTTTGTACTTCGACTTTATTTTGTCGATATTCCGGGACAATATAGCCTTCAACAGGTCGCCTTCTATTTCAGCAACATCGATTCTGCGATAATAATCCATAGTTTCTTTAAGATGGGCTATGACAATTTTCCCCGTTAAGATCGGATGATTGTTCGTCACATTTGCATCGTCAAACCGGGTGCCGTGCTCAAGCTCCACCTCCAAACCTTTTCGAAAATCCTCAAGGGGAATTTCCATTGATTTCGTATTTACAATTTTAAGGACTACGGATGCTTCTTCCTCCGAAACCGTCGGCTCCTTTTTTGCAGACCAATCACTTAACCCGATTGCTTTACAGACCTTTTTTACCTCTTCCACAGTAATATATTCAGGCAGTTTCATAATTTCCTCCTCTTTTGAGATACCTTCAAATTCAGCGGCGCGTTAGCGTCCGCTGGATTTTTTTAGCAATTATTTACAAATTTCCGAACAATATTTATGAATTCCCCGGGATTTTCCACATTTATGGAATGCGCGGCATGTTCAACAAAAGAAAAAATTGCCCCCGGAATCGCCTGCAACACCTTGACGCTTTCTTCAGGAGGAAACAGCTGGTCTTCCTTCCCGCAGATAATCATGGTCTTTGATGTGATACCGGACAAATCTTCCAGGCAGTTAAATTCTTTAATAGCATTGACTTGATTCTTAAATGCAATTTTAGTTTGCGGATAGGGATATTCAATTGCGAATTGAACAGCCTTATTCAATGCTTTTTTGTCTTCAAAAAAACGTCTTGAAAATATCCAGTAAAACATGTTTCTGAACCACAGCTCAGGGCTCAGTCCGCTTTCAAGATAAGAAAGCCAATCAAGGAAAAGGGCATTATTCCGCTCGGAATTAAAAGCTGATGTTCCTGCCAAAATCAATTTTGAAACATATTCAGGATAGCGGATGGCACAATCCAGCGCCACAAATCCACCCATTGAATGTCCAAGAAGGTTGACGGATGGCAATCCCATATGCCTGATAAGGTTGATACAATCATCGGTAATATACTGAATGCTTGTCTCAATATCTTGAGGTTTTGTTCTGCCCACGCCTCTGTTGTCGAGAGTTATGACACGGTAATGCCGGGATAGATCTTTCACTACCGGCTGCCAACTTTGGGAGTCACTGGCCAGGCCAGCAACAAGCATTAGTGGTATGCCTTTCCCATGAACTTCATAGTAAAGATCAACGTTATTAACTATTGTATTCGGCATTTTGCGATAATCTCCCGGCGTAAATTGCTGACATATAATATACGAATTCGTAATTTGTGGGTTTTTATACCACTTTTAAACCCATTATAATCCTTAAATCCCTGATTTCAATCTCAATTTCAAGGTTGGATTTCTTGAGAGGTATAAACATCGCAGCGAAGAGCCAGAGGCGCCAGCGACGTCGGCGGGCAAGTGCAAGGCTGAGAGTAACCTCGAAAAGAAAAAGTTTTAGATACCGCAATAGACGAGGCATTTCGAGTAAGGACGCCGCAGGCATACATTTACGTATTCCGAGAAGTCCGAGCGAGAATAACGAAGTATAGTGCGGTATATAAAACTTTTAATTCGAGGTTTGGAGCGGGCGGTGGGAATCGAACCCACACTTCTAGCTTGGAAGGCTAGAGCACTGCCACTATGCAACGCCCGCAATATGGTGGGTAGGGATGGATTTGAACCACCGTAGGCTACGCCGGCAGATTTACAGTCTGCTCCCTTTGGCCACTCGGGCACCTACCCACAAAACTACGTCAAACAGTTGACTAAACCAAGAACGCCGAAAAATACTCTCTTTTTAACTTTTCGTTCTTCGTCTTACGTCTTTCGTCAACCGTTTAGCTCTGCTGGAGCCGGCGATCAGACTTGAACTGATAACCTGCTGATTACAAGTCAGCTGCTCTGCCAATTGAGCTACGCCGGCAAAAAAATAAAGAACTAATTTTACCCCAGTCCCCCAAGGGGACTTAATCCTGGGAATTCCAACGGAATTCCTCAGGGCAAGCATAATTAAATCTTTCACAGATTTAATTAGCCGGCCTTTACAGGCGGGTTTTGCCTTTACAAAATCTGGGTTACAAGCCCCTTATTAAAATAAAAAACCCTTTAAAAATCAAGTTAAAAATAAATTACAGGGACGAGAGCATCCTGTAAGCGTCGGGTATCGAGGCTATTATGTCGGAAGCTATCAGGGATATCTCGCCTGTGCGGGATGCGGCGATGTTCCCGGCTACGCCGTGCAGGAAAACGCCGAATACGGAAGCGTTGAAGCTTCCGAGCCCCTGGGCAATGAGGGCGCCTATGATGCCGGCGAGAGCGTCTCCTGAGCCTCCGGTTGCCATCCCGGGGTTACCCGTAATGTTAACAAACAACGTGCCGTTTTTACCCGCTATAACGGTGCGGGCCCCTTTCAGCACAACAGTGGTGTTCCTCTTCTCAGCGATTTCAAGGGCAAGTCCCCACCTGTCGGCCTCAACCTCTTCTTTTGTGCAGCCGCAGAGCCGCGCCATTTCCCCGGCATGAGGCGTTAGGACCGTCTCCGCGCCGGAAAAATTCAGCACATCTATATTCTCAGATACCGCAGTAATAGCGTCGGCATCCAGCACTATTTTACCGGTGCTGTATTTAATGACATCGCGGACAAGCGCCATAGTCTCGGAATCTACGGAAAGCCCCGGCCCTATAACGGCGGCATCGGCCTTCTGTGTCCAGTTGAGAATCTGCGGAAGCGCCTTAAAACCCAGTATGCCGTGGCTCTTTTCCTTAAGGGGAAACGGCATCTCTTCTATTAACCTTGACTGGTACACCGCAAGCAGGCTTTCGGGGACACCCAGAGTCACCAAACCGGCTCCGGCTCTCATAGAAGATCTCGCGCACATAATACCCGCGCCGGTATATAATGATGAACCCGAAACAATAAAAACATGGCCGTAAGACCTTTTATCGGAAGGATTGAACCTTTTTGGTATAAAAGTTTTTGACTCGGCCGGCGTCATAACCTCAATCCTGGACTGGCTCATATCATATATTTCATCGGGGTACCCGATATCGGCCACAATTATTTTACCCGTGTAAGCAGACGCTTTTTCATAGAGCATACCTATCTTGGGCAGGCCCATTGTCACAGTTTTGTTCGCTTTAACGCTTATCCCGCAGGGCAGGCCGCTGAGCGCATCCAGCCCTGAAGGAACATCCACTGAAACGACCGCATGGCCGCACCGGTTGACAACATTTATCCAGCCGGAATAAGGGTTTTCGACCTTCCCCCGGACACCGATACCGAGAAGCGCGTCCACAACGATTGACTTTTTTTCAAGATACTTTTCAATTGATGACGGCAGGAAATCCACAGAGGATTTTTTGATTTTCTTCAACTGTTCCGCCGTGTTTTTTCCGGCATCTTCCTCTTTGAAACAGCACAGGACTTTAACATCCAGCGAAGCATCACAGAGATGGCGCGCTGCAACAAGCCCGTCGCCGCCGTTGTTGCCCTTTCCGCAGAGGACGACAACCTGAGGCGCTTCGGACAGGGAGGAAACCTCTTTTTTGACGGTTTCGGCAACCGCTTTCCCTGCGTTTTCCATAAGGACGGCTTCGGCTACGCCGAATTCGGAGGACGCTTTCGCGTCCATTTCTTTTATTTCCTGAGGAGTTACGGCTTTCATATTTTTATGTTTCTATTGTCGCGACGGCAATCGAGTAATTGCGCGAATGCGACAGGCTTATGTTTAAATGCTTGAGGCTGCTTTTTTCCCAGAACTTCAACGCGTTCCCGAGAAGCTTTATCTGCGGCGCCCCGTGGATTGTCTTGACGACCTTGACATCTTTCCACGTAAGTTTTTCCGTGCCGAACGCTTTAAAGACAGCCTCCTTGCAGGCAATCCGCGCCGCGAAGCACGAAGGGAAATCCCGCTTGCCGGAACAATACTCGATTTCCTCCGGCAGGAAAACCTTCTCCAGAAAAACCGGGCCCCATTTCTTTATGAGGTCTCTTATTCTTTCGTTCTCTACAAGGTCTACGCCTATCCCTTTAATCAACAGACACCTCTTTAAATAATTATTTTACTAAAACCATATTTAACCACAGATAACACAGATATTCACAGATTAAAAAAACAGAAATTCTAATTAAGAATGGCTGTGAGGGGAAAATTTTAAGGGGCGTCTTTTTTGTGAGCGGCCATGGTGCCCGTAGGGCGAGCGAACAAAAAAGTCGAATGTAATGAACCTCGGCGGGGTTCATAAATGTCCCCGAAAAATTTGTTCCCGAAACAAGCCTTTTTGCTTTCAATTCCCCTTTTTATTTTTACCCTTTATACTGTTTCATCAACTTAATCATCTTTTTAACCGCTTTATCCAGTCCGATAAAAAGCGATTCCGCAATGATTGAAAACCCGATGTTCAATTCGTGCATATGCGGAATCTTCAATATCGATTTTATATTATTGTAATCTATGCCGTGCCCGGCATTGACTCCGAGCCCGAGCGCATTGGCAAACACCGAAGCGTCAATCAGTTTCATCAGCTCTTTTTGCGCTTTTGCCTTTGACGCCGCGTTGGCAAAAGAACCTGTGTGAAGCTCAATGAATTCCGCTCCTGTCCTCAACGCCATTTCCACCTGTTCCAGGTCGGGATCTATAAAAAGGCTTACTCTTATCTTTTTCTTCTGCAGTTTTTCAACTGTCCCGGCAACGGCATTAAAATTTTTTACCACGTCAAGGCCGCCTTCAGTCGTCACTTCCCTTCTTTTTTCGGGGACAAGCGTCGCCTGGCGGGGCCTCAGGCGGCATGCTATGTTAACTATTTCGTCGTAACACGCCATCTCAAGGTTGAGCTGTCCGGATATGATTCTTTTCAGTTCGAAGACATCATGGTCCTGTATGTGCCTTCTGTCTTCCCGTAGGTGAACCGTTATCTGGGCGGCGCCGGCCTTCTCGCATACCCTGGCTGCCTGAATGACGGAAGGGAACTTTTCCAGCCGAGCCTGCCTCAAAGTCGCAATATGGTCGATATTAACACCCAGCAGAAGTTTTTTTGCCATGGTATCCTCTTAATGCCCGTTAATCGTCACCTCGACCACTTCGGGCTCGGTACGCTCAAGGAAAACATTCTTGGGAAGGTCGGCTTTGACGGGGAGCTCATACACGCCTTTTTTCTTCTCAAGCACTTCTATGAACAGCGATATTTCCTGCGGGCCCATTTTGTCGAGTATGTTCTGCGGCCCGCTTACCACAGCGGCAACGCTCACAGGCTCAATCTTGATGGAAGGTTTTTTCGATAAAGAAGTAAGTATGTTCACCGGCAGCTGATCAAAGCGCCGCTGGGACAGCGCCTCTTTTACCTCAAGCGACACTACAACGACTTTTTCCCCTTTGTAGATATCATCTTTGGTAAGGGGCTCGAGAGGCACTCTCACGGCAAAAGATTTATCCCTGCCCGTAACGTCTATAGGCAGGGTTTCGAGGTATCTCTTGGAGCTTAACAGTTTTTCGGGCCCCAGAACAGACACTTCCCTCGGAGTCGAAGACACATCAGCGACTTCATAGCCGTAAGCCGGCTGGCCTATCCAGACGGGCCTGACCCTTAACTTTTTCTCTATCTGTTCATCCAGCGCCACATCCACGACCTTGGGTTCGATATTTACAACGCTGACTCTCCTGGGTTTTCTTATGTCGCTTTTAGCCACCCTTATGAGCACCCGGCCTTTAGGCTGGGAATCGGGGATCTTATGTATCGCTTCAAGGTCATAATTTTCAAGGCTCTGGACTTCCTCAGCCGTCCCGCTGAAGGTCACCCGCAAAACGTCGGCCGAACTGTCGACGACCGCAAGGTTGGCGGGAGGGATAAACCTCAGCGGTATTTTCGCGACGTGTTTAACGCTTCTCATTTCCGCGACATAGAACCAGACTATCACGGCAAATATAACCGAAAGGATTTTAGTCCATATGTTTTTCGTAAAAAAATCTTTCATCTTTTGCTCTTCCTGAAAAATAACCTGCTGTTTTTCGGCGGTTTGTTGCTGCCCGGCTCAAGCAAATTAAGCAGCGCCCGCTTGAGCCTCGCGTCATCCATATCGCGCGTCAGCACGCCGTTCGAAGCGACCGAGATAGAACCTGTTTCCTCCGAAACCACTATTACGACCGCATCGGTCTCTTCGGAAAGGCCTATGGCGGCCCTGTGCCTCGTGCCCAATGTCTTGCTCAGCGTCGGGTTGCTTGAGAGCGGGAACAGGCACCCCGCGGCGCTCAGCCTGTTGTTCGTTATAATAACTCCCCCGTCGTGCAGGGGTGTGTTCGGGATAAATATCGTCTGTATAAGTTCTTCGCTTGCCCTGCTGTTTATGGGAATGCCGCTTTCAATATAATCTTTCAGCCCCACTTCCCTCTCGATAGCTATTAAAGCCCCGATTTTTTTCTTCGACAGGCCCGACACCGCCCGCACAAGGACATCTATCACAGCTTCTTCGGCGTACATGGACATAAAAAACTGTTTCTCTCCGATATGCGCGAGGGCCCTTCTCAGCTCCGGCTGGAAAATTATTATAAAACCGATGATCGAGATTGCGAAAACTTTCGTTAAAATCCAATTTATGGTTTCCAGGTGCAGTTTCTGGATCAATATGAACGCCACAAAAAATATTATAATCCCCTTTAAGACCTGCTGCGCGAGCGTTCCCCTGATGGAAAGAAGCATATAATAAAAAATTATCGCCATCGCCGCGATTTCTGTGACCGGCTTCCACACTCCCAGGATAAAATCAACAACCTGTTCCATTACCGCTCCTTAACACCATTGTAATTGCGTATCAGCCAGGCTATCTTGACCGCCTGACGGGTTTCTGCAACGTCATGAGCCCTTATGATGTTCGCCCCGAGAAAAACCGCGACTGCTTCGGCCGCGATTGAACCCGGCAGCCTGAAGCCTGCGCTCTCTCCCGTCACCCTGCCTATAAACGATTTTCTCGACAGGCCCAGAGTCACGGGGTAACCGAGCGCCGCTATTTCATCTATATGATTCAGTATAGCATAATTATCTTTTACAGTTTTACCAAATCCTATTCCAGGGTCAACAGAAATACAACTTTTTTTTACGCCCGCTTGAGCCAGCGCCGATGCTCTCAGGTGAAGGAATTCCGCGATTTCGCCGACAGTGTCCGAATAAGACGGGTTTACCTGCATCGTTTCGGGCCTGCCTTTCATATGCATTATTATACATCCGGCTCCGGACTGCGCGGCAAGAGAAGCCATGCGCTTATCGAATGTCATCGCGCTTACATCGTTGATTATGGAAGCCCCTGCCTTCAGGGCAGCGGCGGCGACTTTATATCTCCTCGTGTCGACGGATATCGGGATTGCTACACGCTGCCTCACTTTTTTTATGACAGGAATAATCCTGCTGATTTCCTCATTCGGCGAAACCGCTTTTGAACCGGGCCTTGTCGATTCGCCGCCGATATCCAGTATGTCAGCTCCCTCTGCCGCAAGCTTCAATGCATGAGCGACCGCAGCTTCAACAGAAAAATACCGGCCGCCGTCGTAAAAAGAATCCGGCGTAACGTTGAGCACGCCCATCACGGCAGGGCCTTTTTCGAATGTAATCTTTTTTCTGCCGAACCTGAATTCCCGCGCCTCAGGACATTTTTCGCTGATTCTTTCGCGGATAAGGCCGGCTATGCGGGGTAAGCCGAAGTAATCCTGTTTCTGAAGTTTTTCCGGAAGTTTTTTTATCTGGGCAAGCGTGCCTATCAGGACAATATCGGAATGCTCTCCGGGCCGCATCAGCGCCCATTTCGATATCGCCGCGTCCCCGCCCAGAGAAAGCATCGCCTGTTTTATGATATTTGCCGAAGGGTTACGGACCGAAGAAATTTTCAATAAGGCCATAACCCCTTTTTCTTTCATCCTGCTTACCCCCGCAGGATCGACCTCGATTTTTCTCAGCTCTTCTTCAAAATCATTCAGCCTTTTGGGTAAGAGGGTTATTATCCGGGATATTTTCCCCTGTTTTTTCTTCGGGAACTTTTTCGTTCTTTTGGACGGTATCTTTCTTTTTCCTGGCACTTTTTTCCTTTATACGGCTTTTAAATCTCGGTAATTTTCCTTTTTTAACTATATAATCTACGTCTTTGCCTTCTATGACTTCTCTTGCAAGCAGGGCTTTGGCAAGCAGCACCATTTTTTCCCTGTTTTTACCCAAAATCTCTTTTGCCCGTTCATAACAATAATCTATTACTTTTCTCACTTCTTCATCTATCTGGACAGCGGTTGATTCGCTGTAATCCTGATGCCTTGAAATTTCTCTCCCCAGAAAAATATGTTCTTCCCTTTCGCCAAAAGTCATCGGCCCCATCTTGTCGCTCATGCCCCATTCGCACACCATGGCCCTCGAAAGTTTTGTTGCCCTTTTTAAATCGCTCTTGGCTCCTGAAGTGATATCGCCTATTATCATTTCCTCGGCCACTCTCCCGCCGAGCAGCGCGGTGATATCATCGAGTATTTCCTTTTTGCCCTCCAGATATTTATCTTTCTCGGGCAGATGCATAGTTGCTCCAAGAAAAGCTATCCCGCGCGGGATTATCGTGACCTTATGCACGGGGTCTGTATATTCCAGGATGCTCTGCAGTATCGCATGCCCGGCTTCATGGTAAGCGATGATTTCCTTCTCTTTTTCGTCAATCGTGCGGCTTCTTCTCTCTTTGCCGAAAGCTACTTTATCCCTCGCTTCTTCAAGGTCGTCAAGAAATATCTCTTTTAAGTTTTTTCTCGCGGCAAGAAGAGCGGCTTCATTTATAAGGTTAGCCAGGTCGGCTCCGGAAAAACCGGGCGTTCCTCTCGCTATAATGCTTAACTCAACATCTTTGGAAAGTTTGACTTTTTTCGCATGGACTTTAAGTATCTGTTCTCTGCCTCTAAGGTCCGGGAAATCTATGACGATCTGCCTGTCGAAACGGCCGGGCCTTAAAAGCGCCGGGTCAAGCACATCGGGCCTGTTTGTAGCGGCTATCAGAATCACCCCTTCTTTGGTGTTGAACCCGTCCATTTCAACCAGAAGCTGGTTTAATGTCTGTTCTCGTTCATCGTGTCCTCCGCCCAGGCCGGCCCCTCTGTGCCTCCCGACGGCGTCTATCTCATCAAGGAATATAAGGCACGGGGCATTGCGTTTTCCCTGCTCGAACATATCGCGCACGCGGGAAGCTCCCACGCCCACGAACATCTCGACAAAATC
>JAFGBE010000143.1 GCA_016933315.1 Candidatus Auribacterota bacterium | reverse complement strand
GTTGTCCAAGCTGCATAACAGGCTTCAGACAACCATGATTTATGTTACGCATGACCAGACAGAGGCGATGACGATGGGAGATAGGATTGTTGTCATGAAAGACGGTTTTATACAGCAGGTAGCCGATCCCCTGACTTTGTATGAACATCCCGCTAATAAATTCGTCGCGGGTTTTATAGGAAGCCCTCCCATGAACTTTATGGGCGGCTCGGTTATAAGCGAAAAAGGGGGGCTCTTCTTCGATGAGGGGAATTTCAAGGTCCGGATTGTGAATGATATGATTCCCAAGCTGGAGCCGTATATCAACAAGAAAATGTGTTTTGGAATAAGGCCGGAGGATATTTTTGATAAGCTGTTTATGAGCAGCGCCGATCCTGAGTCTACTATCACAGCGACAGTGGAAGTCATTGAGCCGATGGGCTCGGAGATATATCTCTATATGAATACCGGTACAAATCCATTTATAGCCAGAGTAGATTCACATGAAAAAGCAGAGGTAAATCAGGACCTTGAACTGGTATTTGATATGAATCATGCCCACTTCTTCGATGTTGATACTGAACAGACGATTGTGTAACATACCATGGATTTTTGAAGAAGATAAATTGCGAGTGGTAGGGATACGCTCGCATTTTTTTTGAAGGGGTATTATGATTGAAGTCAGGGAAAAATACCTTAAGATTCTTACGGTTGTCATCGCGGTTATACTGACATATATAATAATATCGCTGACCTATACTTACTCCTACCGGTATGAAATAAAAAAATTCGAATATTATTCATTTTATGCTGTTGCGTTCTATATCCTGATAATAACATCCGCCTGGTTCCTGATGGGCAATATTGTGGGAAGCGTAATAGCGGGCCTGTCCATAATCGTTACCGTGTTTATGGCAGCCGTGTTCCAGAAATGGGAATTTTTATCCAACGGGTTTGCGTTTGCCGTAGTGGGCCTGTCGCTGTATGGGTTCTGGAATAAGCAGAACAACGAAGTTTCGGATATAAAAATTAAATCCAGTGATATATCCGAATCGTCGAACACACTGTTCAAAGAGCTTCAAAAGGAGAATTTGCTTGGCGAATCACTTGATAGAAAACTGCTCAGGATATCGAAACTGAGGGTTATTTCAAAAGACATAGGCATTTCCCTGACCAAAGAGGAGCTGATAAAAAAAGTCATAAAAAACATGATCCAGATTATCCAAAAGCCCGGGGTTTACCAGCTGTATCTTTTGACCGAGGATATGAGGACCATGGAACTTAGGGGTTTGAACGCGTACGGGGTGAAAAGCGATGATTTTACGTATTTCGAGAAAGATGACTTGAACCAGTGGATATTCAGGAACCGCCAGCCCGTGCATATATCGGACCTGAATAAAGATTTCAGATTCGGCAGGAAATACAGCAGCCCGGCAAAAAGCATAATAGCTTCGCCTTTGATCAGCGACAACAAAATTATGGGGATACTCAAGATCAACAATGAGAAACCCGAGGTCTATTCTATTGACGACCTGAGGATTCTTTCAATTATCGCCAACCTTTCGGCCCTGGCTTTTTCGAATTCCCAGCTTTATGAGACAACCAGGCTGCTTGCCATAAAAGACGGGTTGACAGGCTTGTTCACAGCCGGTTATTTCAGGCAGAAAATGGCCGAATATGTAAAGCAGGGAACGGAAAAACCGCTATCACTGATAATGATGGATATAGACGATTTCAAAAAATTGAATGATAAATACGGGCATGTTGTGGGAGACATAGTGTTGAGGAAGACTGCGGGGGAGATTCAGGCAATCATCGGGCAAAAAGGTATCGTGGCAAGATACGGCGGAGAGGAATTTGCATGTATATTGCCCGAGGTCTGTTCCGGGACAGCTTTTGAATTTGCGGAGAAAATATGCAGAAGTATCGCCTCTTCCGAGGAAGTAATAAGGGAAGACAGGATAAGAGTCACAGTAAGCGCCGGCGTTGCTTCCATGGTTCCTGAGTTCAAGAAGGCCGGAGATCTTATTGAGGCTGCTGACGATTCCCTGTACGCGGCTAAAGAGCAGGGGAAGAACAGGGCGGTGTTATGGCAGAAGGGCTGATAATAAACCTGAATTTGTTTTTCGCTTTGCCGTTCTATACAGCATTGATTATCATAATAGGCCTGTTTTTCAGTTACAGGGGCGCCTGTTTCGTTGCTTTTGCCGGTTTAACCCATATCGTGATTTTCCTCGTATACAAGATGCTTGAAAAGGACGGGGTTTTTCTGCATGAATCACCGTGGCTCATCGGCTTGAGTTTCTGTTATATGGTTATTTATCTGGCGGTTATATTCTTGTACAGGGGCAGGCAGGTTGCCAGGGTTGAAGAAGCCTTCCGCAGCTATAGGACCGCGAGAGACAAATATGATGATGTTTCCAAAAAACACCGTGTGGTCAGAGCGGAGAATGAAGAGAAAAGGAAAGAGGTTAATGAGGTAGAGAAGCTATATAAAGGGCTTACCTCCATGAGTTCGAACCTGGACATGAAACAAACCCTGAACGAGTGCGCCTCCTGCATAAGGGAACTTTCAAAATTCAAGTGGGGAAAGATGATTGTATTCAGGCCTTCGATTGAATCGGGCGAGAAAAGCACGGATATCATAGACCTTAAAACGTGCAATGTGTCGGATAAGGGGTTTGATAAAGACGAAAAAGAAGTTTTTGATTCCGCTATGCGGCATAAGGAAGTTGTTTATAAGGATGTTTCCGGCAAGCTTAGAATCGGCGAATCGGGCGAATCTTCTTTCCTGTATGCGGTTATCGCGATTCCCATGAAAATAGAGGATGAAGTGCTCGGTGTCCTTATCTTCGGGGACGTATCTTTTGAGGAACTTGAAAATGTGAGGATTCTTATTGCCGACGCGGCCTTGGAAATAAGGAAGACTTCTTTTTACGAAAAAATCAGGGAGTTATCGATTATAGATGAGTTAACAGGGTTATACCTCAGGCGTTATTTCATGAAGAGGTTTGACAGCGAACTTGAACGGGCCCTGAAAATAAAAAGCCCTTTTTCTTTTCTTATGATAGATATAGACCATTTCAAAAAATATAACGATACATACGGGCATCTGGTCGGGGATATCATGCTTAAGGAACTTGCCTTTGTCCTGAAGGACAGGGCCCGGCAGGGAGACCTTGTAGGGCGTTACGGCGGAGAGGAATTCTGCATGGCTCTTCCGAACACATCCAAGGACAACGCGTTTAAGGTTGCGGAAAGACTGCGGATAAAAGTGATGAAGCATGATTTTATCGTTCAGGATGAAAAAATGGACCTGACGGTCAGTATAGGGGTTTCAAACTTCCCCGAGGATTGTGATGACCCTTCCCGCCTCATAGAGCTGGCGGATAAATCCCTTTATACGGCTAAAGAAGCCGGCAGGAACCAGGTGTGTTGCCTATAAATATATGATTATATTTTGAACGATTTTTTCCCTCAGGGTGTCCATAAACATGGAAGTTAAAAACGAATTTGATCTTATAGAAAAAGCGTCTGCCGGTGATGAATCTGCATTTGAGCAAATAATCCGCAGCCACCAGGAGAACGTATATTTTCTTGCTTACAGGATGACGGGGTCTCATGAGGATGCGGATGACGTAGTGCAGGAAGTTTTCATAAGTGTTTACAAGAATATAGGGAAATTCAGGAAAGAAGCCGGGCTTGGGACATGGATTCACCGTATTGCCGTCAACAAGGCTATAAACAGACTCCGCAGGCGTAAGGTCAGGAAAGAGACAAATCTGGATGAAATGGAGAACTTTGCAGTGCCGGCGGACCGGGAACCGGGTCTCTCAGGCATGTCAGACCCAAAGGATATATTGAATATCAGGGAAAAGAGAACGATAATTGACGCCGCTTTAAAAAAACTGCCGGCAAAACACAGTTCTGTGATAGTTATGTTTGACCTTCAGGAAATGTCCCATTCCGAGATTGCGAAAGTTTTGAAGATTTCCGAAGGCACAGTCAGATCAAGGCTTCATTACGCGAGAAAAAAACTTTATGAATATCTTAAACCGCTTGTTTCCGAAATAAAAGGATGAAGGTTATGTGCGACAAAGAAAAACTTGTCGATCTGGCATGGGGGGAGATCGGGGGAGAAGAAGCTGAAAAGTTGCTTAAGCATCTGGCTTCCTGCCCCGATTGCAGGGCCGAATACGATAAAATAACGGCTGTGAGGAAGCTTTTCTTAGGGCGCAGAAAAGCGGACGCGCCCGCGGGTTATTTTGAAAGCCTTTCCGGCCGGGTTCTAGGCCGTATAAAAGGCAGGGAACATACTCCCTTATCAGTGAAATCCGGCAAAGCGGGAAATATTTTCTTTTTGAGGGCAGAGCGTATAGCTGTTGTCGCCGCGGCTGCCTGTATCTTTATCATCGCCGGTTATTATTTTGCCCATAACGAGAAAGTGCTGCGGCAGAATGTTCCCGAGGATAAGTCTGATATGATTGAATTGGCAAAAAGTCTGTCCGGGGCCGAAGCCGAGAATGAGGATTTTGATTTTTCCCCGGCAGGGAAATTAAAAGGGAGTTCCGGTTTTTACACACGCCGGGAGAGCACAAAACTGGTAATGGCGGATATTGAATCGAAGCCTGTGCTTGAGCGGAAAGACAGGTTACGGCAGGCAGTTGACGAAAAGGCCCCGGTTTTCCTTAACCTTCCCGAGCTGGGAATGCGGATACAGGAAGTCGACGGGTATGGGGCCGGGGAAGGGACAGTCTTCCTGATAGTGGAGGACATAGATGAAGCTTCGAAAGCGTACAATCAGGGTATACGGAGGGGAGACAAGATAATAAAATTGCAGGGGAGGGAAGCAAGCAGCATAAACGATATCAGAAATGTTTATGACAGGATCGACAGCGGTGTTTATGAAGTAGAGACCGACAGAGGAAGCTATGTCATCCAAAACTGAAATTTTTGAAATGTGAGATTTGAAAGGAGTTCTTTATGAGCGGAGATATTACCGGCCTTACTAAAAAAATCGAGCAGGAGTTTTCTTTTGTCAAAGATTTGCTTGATGAGATGGGAAAGGTTATGGTTGGGCAAAAATACCTGATAGAACGCCTGATTATAGGGTTGCTCGGCAACGGGCACGTTCTTCTTGAGGGTGTTCCGGGGCTTGCCAAGACACTTTCCGTCAAGACACTTGCATCGTGTATAAATGCAAAATTCCAGCGCATACAATTTACCCCTGACCTGCTGCCTGCGGATATTGTCGGGACTTTGATATACAATCCCAAAGAAGGCACGTTCAGTGTTAAAAAAGGCCCGATTTTCGCCAATTTTATTCTGGCTGACGAAATTAACAGGGCCCCTGCCAAAGTGCAAAGCGCGCTATTGGAAGCGATGCAGGAGCGCCAGGTCACAATCGGGGAAGAGACATTCAAGCTTGCGGATCCTTTTCTTGTTCTTGCCACGCAAAATCCCATTGAACAGGAAGGGACATACCCTTTGCCTGAAGCGCAGGTTGACAGGTTTATGTT
>JAFGBE010000019.1 GCA_016933315.1 Candidatus Auribacterota bacterium | reverse complement strand
CGAAAAAGCCCCTTATACGCTCCCTCCGAAAAAAGGGAAACCTACAGGTTCAAGCCAATCCCTGTCTTTTGTAAAAGGGGATTTCATACTTTTCTTTGATGCGAATGCTTCTGTAAGGCTTGAAGAAGCCGTGAAAATCCCGCTTGCTTTTGCCGAGTTTAAAGAAGATGAATCTCTGAGCGAAGTCCTGTTTTCCGAGTACATATATACAAAAGATTACTCATGGGTCGGACAAGCCATAGGGTTTAACGACGAAACGTTTACTACTGTTACACAGAGAGCCATGAATATATTCCACGCCTGCGGTTTTTACGGGCACAGCGCAGTTATAAGGACAGAGGCGATAACCTGTTCGGGCGGATTCCCGCAGGACTACATTTCCGAGGATATTCTGCTGGCCGTTCTCACGTGGCTTAAGGGTTTCAGGACGGCGCACAGGCAGTACATATATTTCGGAAAGGGAAGGGAGATGTCTTTTTATTCGACGCTCAGCCCTTTTGCGAAGTGGGCAGCCGGCGCTTCGGAAGTGGGGTTGGGCCGCATTATGACAGAGATTCTATCGTCTTATAAGATGCATTTTGCGCAGAAATTCATGCTTATGTTCGGTTTTTCATTTTATTATCATCTGCCTCTTGTGCTGGTGATAAATTTTATTTATATGTGGTTCATGGTTTGCTGGGGCGTGAACGCATTTATGAGCGTCCCTTTTCCTTTTATTTTTGTGGTCCTGGGGTTGCTGTTCAACCAGTCGATTACAAGCATGGGGCTGGTATACCTGATAGAAAGGTTCGGGGTAACAGGTACGCCAAGGGAATACCTTAAGCTTGTAGCCAAAAATTTCTTCCTTTATACAGCCGCAATACCAAGTTACGCTCTCGGTTTTATAAAAGGATTAAGAGGAAAGTTCAAGCCGTCGATAAGCAGTAAAGGCTGGAACCTCGGGCATCTTTCATTCAGGGATATATGGGGAGAAGACAGGATTTACTTCAACATCATCTTTGCCACCACGCTGATAGGGGTTCCTCTGCTGTTTGTCCTGGTCTCTCTCGAGATGCTGCCTTTCTGGGTGAGCCCTTTTATCGCGCTGTTCCCGCTCGCAACGGTTTTGGCGCTTTATTACCTGGGAAAATTCGGGGCCTGGACGAAAATAGGTTTTTTAAAAGTGCTCAGAGATGATATTGTCCCTGAAGGGGACCTTTCCAGGGTTTCGGCAGTTAAAATTCAAATGATATTTTCCATAGGGCTTACGGCTTTCATAGGCGTGGGTTTTGTTCTGTGGGGTGTTGTATTTTCTTCTTTTGCCAGCAAATTACTTTTTGCCCTGTCTTTGATATATCTCAGCCCGCCGGTGTCTTATATTTTCGTGCCTATGCTTGCTCATTCCCAGCCGTTTGCGATATTCAAGGAAGTTACTGAATCCAGGCTGTGGAACCTGCTGTTGATTCCTGTTGTTTATATCGGCACCGCGATAACTTTTGTATTGATAGCGATCAATGTAATAAGGCCCGACCTGGAAGTGACAATGTATCTTTTACTCGCGGTGTCTTTTCTTGCCGGCTGGTTTTTACTGAAAAGGAAACTGAGCGGATACAGCTGTCTTAACAGGTGGCTTAAAAATAATTTTGCCGGCTACAAAAAAGGGAAGGTAATATACCGTTCCGCGGTTCAGGATGACATTTATTTCAAACATCAGGAATTGCTGAGGCTGCCCAGGGAAAAAGGGTATGAAAAGGCGATTTATATTCTGAAGATCATAGTGCTGGCCGGGATTCCCCTCGTTTTTTTCCTTGATATTATTTCGGAGCTCGGCAAAGGATATTACAGGCAATGGTTCTGGTATGTTATAGAAGCGATGGTATTTGCCTGTTTTCTCATTAATTTGAAGAGCACCGAGAAAGACCGGGACCTGCTGAAAGACTTAATCGGTGTAGTTACATCCGCAGATATAAGCAGAACCGCCGCCGACGCTTCATATAAGGATGCGGTCTGGAACAGGCTTCCCGAAAGGTATAAGGAGACATTAATGCAGTCGTATAAAAGTTCCGAAGCGGCCAAAGTGTCCCTTGCGGGTTTCATTAAGTATTTAAAAGAATCCGCGGGCCCCGGAAGTTAATCTTCGCCAGCGGGATTAAATGCTGTTTGTTTCTTCAATATATTCGTGATATACAAGCCAGTCGTCCGCAATTTTTCTCATCATCCAGTACAGGCTGCTTAAATCGGCCCCTATTTCACATTCAAACTCGATATTCCTGCGCCCGCTTTTGAACCGCGCGAACAGGTAGTTGCTCATATCCCTTCTTAAAAAATTGCACCTTTTCAGCGAGTAGAACAGGGAATCATGGGCTTTTGAATAGTTCATCAGCCTTATGTAGTCACAATTGACAAACAGGCAATTCTCGTAATCCCCCGAGAGTGTTACCGTGTCACAGTCGAGGAATATGCAGTTTTTCACTTTTCCGAGAGCCTGTATTTTTTTTGACCTTATAAAGCGGTTCGAGTTATCGTTTTTCGCGACACAGCTTTCTTTCACAAGCTTCCAGAAAAGTTTTGCATAGGACTCTATGCTCGAAGACCAGTCATCCCAGTATCCCTTTGCGACTGCGGCCCCGACGCTTATATTGTATTTCTCCAGGCATTTTTTCATGGCGAGCTGGCAATGGGAAAGATTTCTGGGGTTTAATGTCAATGCTTCACATACAAGTTTGTTGAATGCCCATTCGGAATTATTAAGTTCATTTATAAATTTTGAGTTTTCTTTTTTTGAACGGAAAAAATCCACCGCTTTTTCAAGCCTGTTCAGGTCCTCGATCGTAGTATAAAGCTGAAAAGTATTGGCTAGGGTCGTTGTATCTGTAAATTTAGGTATCTTTCTCGCATCGCCTTCTTTTTCAATAAAACGGGCGATTTCTTTATTTTCGTCCAATTTTATCACGCCGAGAGAATTAATCGCTCTTTTGATCGGCACAGGAGCCAGAAGCATGGAAAAAGAGTGGTTCCTGAGGGATTTCTCCAGCGCTTTTATGTCGACTTCGGTGTAATTGAAGTATTGGTCGATAGGCATAATTATGACCGAATCTTTTATAAGCGGCAGGCTGTTTGCTATGCATGACAGGTTCAGCTTGATTGATTTTCCTATGGGGAAGCGTATAGTTGATTTGAGGGGGAATCCGGCTTCGTATGAAAGAGGGAACATTCTGGTGGCCAGCCCCGCGTCATGAATGAATATGATGCAGTCGTAAGAAGCTATTTTTTTCCTGGATGTTTTTGACAGCAGCCGGGAATATGCGGTCAGGTAACCCACAAGGTTCCCCCGGATACCCGCAGGTTCAAGAAGCTGGATGGCATCAACCTTTATCTTTTTGTGATAACGGTTGCCAAGCGCTTTTTCCAGAGACAATATATCTTCTTCAAAATGGATTTTCTTGTATGAATTGAATACAATCAAGCATTTACTGGCCGGTTTGTAGCTCAAAGATGCCTCCTTGTAAGTGTTTTAAAAATCAAACAAATGATTATTGCCTGTATTGCGTCAAAAATCAAGAAATTTGTGCTGCAGACGCGGGCATGTGCGCCATAAAGCCGGCCTCCGGCCGCGAAATTCCGTTATTGTCTCTTGACACAGGG
>JAFGBE010000142.1 GCA_016933315.1 Candidatus Auribacterota bacterium | reverse complement strand
CATTCAGGGTCATTTTCCTGGTAACGGCTTTTATTGTGCTGGTTTTGATAAGACAGTTTGCCCATGCATTCGCTTTTTCATTGGGGTATCTTTACCTGACCCTGATATGCCTATCCGGCTTCTGGTTCGGGTTTGCGGGTGTGCTGGTGACAGCTACGCTATCCTCCCTGATATTTGTCGGCGAGGTCAGCCTGTTTCCCCATTGGCCCCACCGCGATATCGTGTTGAAGAGCATGGCTCTCCGCATTTTCTTTTTCTATTGCGGCGGTTTTGCGATAGCGTATCTTTCTCAGATGGAGCGGGCTCTTCAGAATCGGTTAAAACAGCTTGCCCACTGCGACGAGTTAACCGGCTGCGTAAATTTCAGGTGGATAATAGAGATACTGAACAACGAGATAGCGCGCTGCAAGCGGTACCATAAAGAAGTTTCGGTGATAATGATAGATATCGACCACTTCAAAAAGATAAACGACCAGTACGGGCACCTGATCGGGAATAAAGTGTTGAAAATTTTTGCGGAAATAGTAAAGAACAGCGTCAGGAAAATAGATATAGTGGGCAGGTACGGGGGAGAAGAGTTTCTTATTGTCCTGCCCCAGTCGACACATGAGAAAGCCGTGGAAATATTAGACAGGATTAAAGGAAAGCTTGCGCAGGCTGACCTGCCGGCGGAAGTCACTGACATGTCCTTGAAATTCAGCGCGGGCATCGCGTCCTACCCGCTTAACGGGAAAGGGCTTGAGGAAATTGTAAATGTCGCCGACCATGCGCTATACCAGGCGAAAAGAGAAGGCCGCGACAGGATTGTCTATGAAAGAAGGAACTGGATACGCATCAAGCCGTTATCGACGCTTAAAATCGAACTGCTCAATATCTCCGAAACGGAAAGCATGAACGTCCTTGATATCATCAATATATCCAAGGGAGGAATGCTCCTTATGACCTCGCGGAATGTGGAGGGAGATGACCTGCATTGCCGCCTGCATGTTCCCGATGATAAGCCCCCCATAGATTTACAGTGCAAAGTCGTGTATAAAGAAGAGGGAGAGGAAAACCTGTATCTTGTGGGAGTAAGCTTCGACGACATATCCAAGTATATCGAAAGCCGGCTTTCCTGTTTTATCCGTTATGTGACGGATGTGATATAGACCTCAGCGCCCCGCTTGATTTTTTCAGATTCTCCCATAGAAAGGCGTCTTATTTTAAACGGCGGATTATCTCAATAATATTACTCTTTTAATTGACTTATTCTGCCCAATTTAACAAAATGATGAATATGAGAAATAAAAAAGACTTTTTAGCGAGATTATTTCTGTTAATCGTCTTTATTTGTTCCTTCGTTCCCGCGTGGGCCGGCGGAGATAAAGGTTTAAAGGTTTATATAACCCGCCATGCCGAAACAATGGGCAATGTCACAGGTAATTATTCCGAGGAAAACCAGAGGAGATTTTCGCCCAAGGGACTTACTCAGATAGAGCATATAAGCGACAAGTTGAAAGATTACCGTTTTGACTATGTGTTTGTGAGCCCTATGTACAGGACTCAGTATACAATACTTCCTTACCTTAAAAGCCATAATATTACTGCTGAAATCTGGCCGGAGATAGATGAAAAATGTTTTGATATCACATCTTCGACCGTGCCTTCAAAAACTATTCCTGAAGACGGTTTGATAGAGCTGTTTGACGAAAAATATTTCAAATTAAGAGATGCTTCTTCTACCCGGATGTACGACCCGCGCAATGCGTCGGAAGGGCTTGCCCAGTTTTTGAAAGCTAGAGATATGATAGAGCGATATTCCGGCTCGGGAAAGTCGATGCTGCTCGTCTGCCATTACTGCACGGGAAGCAGGTTGATAGAAATCTTGCTCGAATTGGAGCCGAGAGGCAGGTTCGGGCCGAAAAACTGCGCAGTCAGCCTTCTGGAGCAGAAGCCAGACGGCACTTTCAGGATGCTCCAGTATAACGACATGCCTTTCATCCAGAAGTTTTTCTGGAAGCAGGATGATGCCGCCGGCGAATATGTCACGCTGCATCTTTTCCCGGATATGTTCCTTAACGACTTGAACGAGAAATTCGATATGAGCTGGAAAGTTTATGATAATACCGGAGCCCTTGTGAAGGAAGGGAAATCCGCCTTCAGCTCAAAGAAAAGAGACGGCAAGCCTCTTGTTGATATCAGGATACCCGCGGGAAACATTAAAGAAGGGTCCGTCTGCAGCATTGAAACGTCCGTATCCGGCGGAGGGAAGGAAGTTTATTCGTGGAAAGACAGGTTTTTAATTCCGACATATAAAAGCCTTGAGGGAAACTGGATTATCAAAAAAGGAGATAACCCGGAGAGGGCTGAAGAAGATTACCAGGAAAATAAGTGGATTCCGGTTCATGTCCCTGAACCATGGGAAAAGAACGCCCTTCCCGGATATGACGGCATTGCCTGGTACAGGTGCCGGTTTGCGATTACGGAAGAAGATTTAAAAAAATGGGAAGGGAAGAAGATAGTTCTCCTGATGGGCGCGATTGATGATGCTGATGTAACATACCTTAACGGTTCAGAAATAGGGAAGACAGGCAGTTTCCCCCCTCATGAAAGCACCGCATGGGATAAGCCGCGCGTATATCTTATTGATAGGAATATGCTTAAGGATAACAATGTTTTGGCGGTAAGGGTTTGCGATTGGACCGGAGGCGGAGGCATATGGGCCGGCCCGGTTGTAATAGGCCCGAGCGACGAAATAAACGCGCTGATAAATCAAAAAAGATAAGATATAGATAATACCAATCCTGGGGGAGTATCATGAAAAGGCTGTTTTGCCTTTTGCAATTTTGTTTGTTATTGTCCATTTCTTTTTATTCCTGCGGTTCGACCCTAGACCAGCTTAAACAATCTGTCGGAGGAGGCAAATCGCCTCAGAACAAAGGCGGCGAAGGACTGATGTCTTTCGGCATGGTCAAAATAACGGCCCTTCCGGATTCCGGCTGTAAGCATTTTGGCGACAGGGCGCTGATGGTCAAGTTCGAAGTTAACGAAAAAGGGGATTTCAATGGATTTGAACCGATGTGTTTCCTGTATGATAAAGACGGCAAATTGATAGGAGAGAAACCTGTTTTCCCGGCGTTAAAAATACCCTCGTACAGCAAGAAAATGAACATCGAAGAAAAAACGATAGAGGGCAAAGGGAAATATCAGATTTATTTTATTTTTCAAAGCCAGGATAAACCCAAATATTTTGTTCTGGTTTTTAAGCTGAATGATATGAGATTTACATGCGCTTTCCCGCGGGAAACCCCCGCGGAGCTTATCGACGGCTCCTACTACTGAAATTAGGTATTGTTTTTTTAAAGGATTGTATTATAATTAACAATCAGTGAAATGGACTTTAACAGCATAACAATGGAGAGAAAAATGAAGAAAGCATTGGTGGTTCTGGTAGCTCTTTCAGTTGCCGTTTTTGCCGTATCGCCTCTGTTTGCCATGGCTAAAAAAGGCGAAACACAGGATACTAAGGCGACCAGCGATAAAAGCACAGCGGAGAAAGTGGTCACTTATCCCTTTAAGCTGACTGGAGAGACTGTGAAGACCGGCGGAAATGCCGTAAAAAATTCCACCGAGACAGTAGTGGGTACAGTCGAAGCTACCGGGGAAACATTGACGGGCGATGTTGAAAAAGCGCCTGAAATCGTTACTACTCCCATCAAAGGGACAGGCAAGACCGCGAAGGATGCAGTTGTTGATACGGTTGAAACTCCGGCGAGAGCGTGCGAATAAGAGTTTAAGGCGGAGAGTTTAGAAGAGGGCATTCTTGTGAATGCCCTCTTTTTATGCTTTCTGGAAATATATTACCTGATAAATTTCTGTAGGGTCGGTAAAAATGGATTCCACTTCAGTAAAGCTGTATTTTTTTCCGAGCTCTCTGTAAATAGCCAGGGATTCAGGGAAATCAGAGTTATCAACGTGTTCTTTAATTGACAATTTTTCCTCATGGTTTAAGGCGTTCCAGTAAAGCTGGCAGGTTTTCCACCATCTTTTCCTGAACCCTTCCAGCGTTTCATCATCGTATAAAACAGGATCGAAAATAATGAAATAACCGTTTTTACTAAGAAGAGATGAACACTTATTTAATAATTCTTCTTTCTGTTTCAGGGACAGATGATGGAATGAAAGGCCTACCCAGATAACGTCGAAAGGCCCGCTGTGATTTTGTATGACATTAATGAAATCGCCCGGTAAAAAATGTTTTTCGCAGTTCAGGTGTTCCATGTTTTTCCGGGCGAGCCCTAACGCATTGTCGGAAATATCTACGGCTTCATATCTTTGTATAAGGGTATTTTTTAGAGATTGAGCCATAAAGTCCGCGTCTCCGCATCCGAGGTCAAAAATCGCGAACGGCTTATCAATATTAGTCTTAAGGAAATCGCCGAGCGCTTTGTAGGCTTCCAGGTGGCCGGCATAGTCATTATCCATGGCCTTCCGGTAGGTATCCCATTTCTCAAAAAAAGCTTTTACTTCTGTGGTGTTTTCATCTTTTGTGTTTTCTGATAACCGGTGTTTTTCTTCCATAAGTTGCCCTCCCGAAAAAACAATTATAGCAGGAAACCTCGACTATAAGTCAAAAAAATTTTATAAAATATTTTAAGACGGGGTTTTCTCCGTGAATATTACGGAGAGAATTGCCGAAATTATAACGATTATCATGCCTGCTGCCGACAAGAGATCAGGCGCATTTTTCCAGACTGCCCAGTCGATCAAGCCTGCGAATATAACGCCGAAGTAGATGAAAGGGGATATTTTTGATGTGGGGGCGTGAACAAAAGCGGTTGTAAAACTTATCTGGAATAACGAATAAGTGGCTCCCATAATCAGGAGAAATATCCATAATATCCTGTTATGCGGGATAATCCAGTCCTTAATGGAAAGCAACCCCGAACAGATAATTATAAAGATGAGGTAATAAAATATGATTGATTGGGTATTCTGGTCTTTTTCCTTCTGGAGCAGGCGGATGAACACGATTGACACAGCCGCCAGCGCGCCCGACAGGAAAGCCAGCATATCACCCCTGTTTATGGCCCCTGTTTCAGGTTTCAGTATCATTATTATTCCAAGAAACCCTACGGCGAGAGTGAACAGCAGCCGGGTTTTTAGTTTTTTGCGGAAAACGAAGATTGCGAGGATAGGAAGAAATAAAGGGGAAGTGTTGTTAAGGAGAACGGCTTTGGCAAGGGTTGTGTATTTTAGCGATATTATAAAGCAGATTATGGCGGCAAAGCCGCTGACGGACCTTACAGTGAATTGTTTCAGATTGCCTATGACGAGATTTTTTGTCCCGTTTTTTAGTATCCATGGGAGCAAAAACAGGAGGGCGATAATCGTCTGGAAAAACAATATTACCTGCGCGGGAATTCCTTCCTGAAGGAGTATCTTGGAAAACGCGCTTCTGATGGCTCCGAGCAAAAAAGCCGTCACAACGAGTATAATTCCCAGATATATCTTGTTCTGTTCTTTATTTGTCATGGGGAATGTCTATTTTTTATGATTTCCCTGCTTGCGACTGAATCTTTTTGATAACCTGTTAAATCGGCCGGCACCAAAACTTCTTCTTTGAATTTCTCCATTCTTGTTTCCCCTTGCCGGTGGTATTTGCGGAATTAAGTATGGCTGCTATTATATGTTAACTGGGTTTTTTCAGCAAGGTTGGGCATCAGGATGTATTGATTATATGGGGAATAAAAAAAGCCCGGCATTTGCGTGCCGGGCTTTTTTCTTTGCGATTTATAGTTTTACTACATTAGTGGCTTGTTCACCTTTAGGGCCCTGCTGTACATCGAATT
>JAFGBE010000141.1 GCA_016933315.1 Candidatus Auribacterota bacterium | reverse complement strand
TATTTTTAATGGTTTTTATTTTTATATGTTCTTTTGCTCCGGCCGAGGAGCTTAAGGCGCCTGAGGATTTTGACAAAGAGGTTTTTATCGCTAATGCGGACAGCGGCAGGAGATATGATATGACGATTCAGGATTGTATCAGCCTCTCGCTGGAAAACAACCTTGATATAAAGATAAGCCGGATATATCCCGAGATGCAGAATGAGAGCATCAACTATGCGAAATCCATGTTCGAGCCGTATTTACTGGCGGATTTTAACTTTCACGACAGGGCCAGCCCGTCCAATACGGAACCATTCCAGCTGGAAGGAGCCAATCTGCCCGGACTTGAAAGGTTTATTACCCCTGAAGTAAGCGCTTTCAGGGACGGGAACCTGGATTTTTCCGTAGGGGGGATTATACCTACCGGAGCTAAGTATGAGCTGTTTTTCGAGAACAACAGGTATAAGACTAATTCCAGCGGCGCTCTCTATAACCCTTCCTATTCTTCCGAGGTGGGAATATCCGTTACACAACCGATCCTCAGGGGTTTCGGAATAGATGTTAATACAGCCGATATCGTTATTGCCAGGAACAGTTATGATATGTCTGCCGAGGAATTCAGAAATAATGTTATGGAAGTTATTTCAAAAGCCAAGGAAACGTATTATAAGTGTATTTTTGCGAAAGAAGCATACCTTATTGCGGAAGATTACCTTAAACTTGCCGAGGAATTATATGAGATAAACAGGAAAAGATATGAGAAAGGGCTTATCAGTTCAGTTGACCTTCTTGAGTCGGAAAGCGCTGTTGCGGAGAGAAAAAGATATATTATACAGACGGAAGCGGCTGTTAAAAGCTCGGAAGACAACCTGAAACTGATTACGAATATTATATCCGACCCTGAATTCTGGAATTCGGATATCGGGCTTCTTGACAAGCCTGATTTTTCTGTTGTCGAGGTTTCAATAAGGGAGTCCCTTAAAGATGCGTTCGAATACAGGCCCGATTACAAGTCCATGACGATATCATTGAAAAATAACGATGTAAGGATAAAAGTCGCTAAAAATGCTACTCTCCCGACGCTTGACCTTACAGGAAGTTTCGGCCTTAACGGCCTGGGCAAAGATGTCCAGAAAGCGCTGGAAGACATAGATTACCGGCATAAGGATTGGTATGCGGGAGTAACTCTCAAGATACCGTGGGGAGGAGGGGAAAGGGCAGACCTCCGTAAAAAGGAACTGGAAAAAGCGGTTGCCCTGCTCCAGCTTAAGAATCTTGAACACAACATAATACTGGATGTCAGGGATAAGGTAAGGGAAGTCAATGTGCAGGAACGGCAGGTCTATGCGGCGCGGCTTTTCAGGGATGCGGAAACAAAGAACTATGATGCGCAGAAGAAGAGATTTAATGCGGGACAGGTAAGCACCCATGATATGCTTGATTACCAGGATAAGCTTTCAGAAGCTAAGCTGGAGTATATAAATGCCCTGATCGATTATTATGTCGCTTTAATCAATCTGGATAAGTCTACGGGGCTGACTTTGATAAAAAATGCTGTGCGCCTGGAGGAATAAGGAGTTTATTTATGAAATCTAAAATTATTATTGCGGTGTGCTGTTTTGCTCTTGGTTTGCTGGCGGAGAATAAAACGGGGTTAATACAAAAAACAGGGAGCCTGATTGTAAAAACTGCGTTTAAGGAAGAAAAAATCGAAAAGCAGGAACCCCCTGTTCCCGTCAGAGTAATGAAAGTGAAGTTGAGCGACGTAGAAAAAACACTCGATTATGTCGGTGGTATTGAAGCTGCCAATAAAGCCGAAGTGTTTCCGAAGGTTGAAGGGAAGATCATAAAACAGCTTAAGAAAGAAGGGGAAGCAGTAAAAAAAGGTGATGTCATATTCATGATTGACAGGGATGAAGTCGGTTTTGAGTATGAACTGGCTCCGGTTGAGAGCCCCATAGACGGCACAGTAGGAAATATTCTTGTAGACCTGGGTGACCACGTCCATACTTCAACAAATGTCGCAGTGATAGTCGATATTGACAGCGTTGAAATAGAACTTAACATTCCTGAAATATATTATCCGGATCTTGTCCTGGGGCAGGAAGCTTTGATTACGACGGATTCGTATCCCGATAAGGTATTCAGGGGAGATGTTATGGAAATAAGCCCTGTTATAGATCCGAAAACGAGGACAGCGTCGCTGAAAATTGAAATAAACAACGAAGACAATTTACTCAAACCGGGTATGTTTGCCAGGCTTAGCCTGATAATAGACAGGGAATCCGGTGTGCCGGTTGTCTTGAAGGAAGCGCTGAAAGGCGGGGAAAACCCCTATGTGTATGTTGTCAGGGGAGGCAAGGCCCACAGGCAGAACGTGAAACTGGGTTTCAGAAACGGCCCGTATTTCTGGGTCAGGGAAGGGCTTGCCGAAGGGGATGATGTTGTTATCATGGGCCAGCAGTTGTTGAAAGAAGGCAGGACAGTAACAATAGATGAAGGAATTTCCACAAAATAGGATTAAGGAAGGTTTAACAGAATGAACTTACCGGAATTCGGCGTTAAAAGGCCTATTACCAATATAATGATATTTTTTGCGATAATAATCATCGCTCTCTACAGTGTGTCGAAAATAGGCGTAGACCTCTTTCCCGAGATAGAATCGCCTGTTATTTCCGTTATCGCCACTTATCCGGGAGCCAGCCCGCAGGATGTCGAAACAAATGTTATAGAACCGCTTGAAAACCAGCTGGGAACCACCCCGGAACTTGATAAAATGACCGCGCGCTGTATGGAAGGCATAGGCGCATTAAGCCTGAAATTCAATTGGGGGACAGACCTCAATGAAGCCAGCAATGATATAAGGGACAGGATAGAGCTTGCTAAAAGATATCTTCCCGATATCCCCGATGAGATGGAGAATCCTTTTATCTTTAAGTTTAACACGGCTAACATGCCGATTCTTCAGCTCGGGATTCAGGCAAAAGAAACTTACCTCGACCTTTACGACATGGTTGACAATAGGATAGTCGACCAGCTTAAGCAGCTTCCCGGTGTGGGAACGGTGCAGATTTACGGCGGCTACCAGAGACAGATCAATATATGGGTGGATAAAAGGAAGCTTGAAGCTTATGATTTTTCGATTTCCGATATAGAGAAAATCCTGCAGGTTGAAAATATTACCCAGCCCGTGGGGAATATTAAGACAGGTTTGACCGATTACCTGGTAAGGGTGCCGGGCGAGTTTAAAAGTCCCGATGAAATAAACCACATTATACTGGGGGAAAAAAACGGAAGGCTTGTTTATCTGCGTGATGTCGCGCGCATAGAAGACGGTTATATGGACATGGATATGATTGTCAGGATCGACAGGAGCCAGGGACTGATACTTATGGTCCAGAAACAGGTCGGCACGAACACTGTTCAGGTCGCTGAGAGGGTCAAGAGCAAACTTAGGGAATTGGTCGATGATTTTCCGCCCGACGTGGATTTTAAGATTATATTCGACAATTCGGAAGACATTATATCTTCCATCAACACGTTGAAATCAAACCTGGGATATGGGATCCTGCTTGTTATCCTTGTTGTCTGGTTTTTCTTAAGGAGCCTTAAATCAAGTTTTATTATTGCCCTGACGATACCTTTTTCTCTCTTGATTGCATTTATTTATCTCTTTATAAGCGGTAAGACATTGAATGTCATAAGCTTATCGTCGCTTGTTATCGCGCTTGGTATGGTTGTAGACGGGGCAATAGTTGTTGTGGATAATGTTACACGCCATGTTGACAGAGGGGAAAGGCCAAAGGAAGCTTCTGTGTATGGGACAATGGAAATATTCTCCTCGATTGCCGCATCGACCCTTACGACAGTTGTGGTATTTGGCCCCCTTCTTTTTGCAGGCGGGGTAGTCGGTATAATGTTCGGAGAGCTCGCGGCCATAGTCATAATGACTCTTATCGGGTCCTTATTTACATGTTCGACTTTTACTCCTATGCTCTGTTCAAAATGGTTCCGCCAGGTATTTGCTGCGGATAGGCCCGGGCCCGCTAAAAAAAATCTCCTGTCGCCGCTTTATTCTTCTTCCGAGTGGTTGCTTAATTCAGCGGAAAAAATTTATGGTAAAGCCCTGGATTTTTCATTAAAACACAAAAAATTTGTTTTATTGGTTTTCTTTCTTGTTTTTGTCTCGGTTTTGACATTGAGCGGTTACATAGGTTCGGAGTTTATTCCGGAGGAAGATTCGGGGGATTTGAGGGTGACGGCAAAACTTCCCGTGGGGACAAGAGTTGATGAAACAGATAAGGTGGCATCCCGGCTGGAAGACATAATGGATAAATATGTTCCCGAGAAAAAATTCATGTTCGCGAGATCGGGAACGCTTCCTGGAATAGCCGCCGCTTTCGGAAGGGATATAGGCACAAATATATGTGAAGCCGGAGTAAAGACGGTCAAGGTTATTGAAAGGAAAAGAAGTATCTGGGAAATAGGTCAGGT
>JAFGBE010000140.1 GCA_016933315.1 Candidatus Auribacterota bacterium | reverse complement strand
GGAAATACGGTCTCGGACTTTGATCCCGATGAAAACAAGAGGGGGATTTCGATTTATTCCTCTCTTGCGCCATGTGAATGGAAAGGATATAAATTGAATCTCCTGGATTCCCCGGGGTTCCTTGATTTCATGGGAGATATGCTGGGTATTCTCCGAGTATGTGAATGCGGTATATTATGTGCCCCGGCGATTTCAGATATAGAAGTTGGACTTCTCAAGATATGGGATCTTGCGGAGCAGAACTTGATGCCATGCATGTTCTTTATAAGTAAAATGGACAAGGAAAATGCCGATTTTGAAAAGGTGCTTGAAAGATTAAGCAATGAATTTTCTTCCCATATCATCCCGTTCTTTCTGCCCATCGGTAAAGAAAAAGATTTCAACGGCCTTGTAGATGTCGTTGGTAAATGCGCATATACTTTCAAAAACGGAAAGCCTGAAAAAATAGACATCCCCACCGACCTTGCCGACCGCGCGACAGAATACAGGGCTCAACTTCTTGAATCCGCTGCGGAAAGCAATGAAGAGCTCATGAATAAATACTTTGAAAATGAGGATCTTTCCGATGAAGATTTCAAGGCGGGACTCCGTATGGCAATTGCCGAAAGAAGAGTATTCCCTGCTGTTCCCGGATCTTCAATAAACCTCACCGGGATTAACCTCTTCCTGGATATGCTGTGTAATTTTGTACCGGGTCATATTGACAAGGGAGACGTTACGGGCACTGATCCATCTTCAAAAGAAGCCATTACCAGAAAAACTTCCGCCGATGAAAAGTTCTCCGCCCTGATATTTAAGACTACGGCCGACCCATATGTCGGAAAGCTTTCATTCATGAAAGTCATAACAGGGACTTTACACCCCGATAGCGTGATGTTTAATGTCCGGGCCGAGGAAAATGAGAAGATCGCTTCCATATTCACTATGAGAGGAAAAACCCAAGAAAACCTCCCGGAAGCCGTTTGCGGAGATATTGCAGTTGTTTCGAAGTTGCAGGAAACGACGACGGGCGATACTCTATGTGATAAGACCGCACCGATATTATATCCCCCGATTGAATTCCCCGATCCGATATTATCGATGGCCGCCTATCCTAAAACCAAGGCAGATGAGGATAAGCTTTCAAGCGCACTCGGCCGGCTTATTGATGAAGACCCTACACTTAAAATCAAGCGTGATCCCGAAACCAAGGAAACAGTCCTGTCAGGGCTGGGAGACCTTCATCTGGAAGTGATCACCGGCAGGATGAGGCGTAAATTCGGCGCTGATGTCGATCTGGTAACTCCGAAAATCCCTTATAAGGAAACCGTCCGCGGAAAAAGCAATAGTGAATATAAACATAAGAAGCAATCCGGTGGCAGAGGCCAGTATGGCCATGTTTACCTGGAAATATCCCCCAGGGGACGTGATGAAGGCTTTGAATTCGAGGAGAAGATAGTCGGAGGCGTTATCCCCAGGAATTTCTTTTCGTCAGTTGAAAAAGGCGTAATAAAAGCCATGGAAGAAGGCCCGCTGGCCGGATATCCGATAGTGGACATTAAAGCAAAATTATATGACGGATCTTTTCATACCGTAGATTCATCAGATATAGCCTTCCAGATCGCCGGATCAATGGCATTGAAAAAAGGAGTTTCCGAGGCTAATCCCATATTGCTGGAGCCGATTATGGATATAGAAGTCATAATCCCTGATAATTTCATGGGTGACGTTATAGGGGATTTGAACGGAAAACGGGGCCGGATCCTGGGAATGGAGCCTCAGCCCAAGGGTCATCAACTGGTTAAAGCCCAGGTTCCACTGCCCGAAATACAGAAATATGCAATAGACCTCCGCTCCATAACACAGGGTCGTGGAAGCTTCAAAATGAAATTCAGCCATTACGAGGAAGTTCCGACAAATGTACAGGAATCGATCATAGAAGCGGCTAAAAGAGATAAAGAACAATAGTATTATTGATTTACAAGTAAGGCTTCCAGGCGGGCAATAGCCCGCCTTTTTTTTATACAAAAAATCGAAGGCTCCAAAGACAGCGTCTAAATTTTATATATGGTAAATTATTTATGATTTGATTATATGCCTGAGGCCCGCTTGCTCTTATTGAAACTAAAATATAGAGATAAATTCACTGAAAGGAAAAGACTGCCGGATAAAGAAAGTATAGTGATTCAAAACTCGATGAGGATACCGTGAGAAAGAATATCCTGGCCGTAATACCCGCATATAATGAAGGGGAAAATATCATACCGGTTCTGGACTCAATCCGTAAGGTTGCCCCTGAAACGGATATCCTTGTAGTTGACGACGGCTCCGGGGACAATACAAAAAAAGTTTCACTTGAGCATGGGGCTTTTGTCCTGAGGCTCCCTGTGAATCTCGGGTACGGAGCCGCGCTCCAGGCCGGATATAAGTATGCCCTTAAAAATAAATACAAGGCGGTGGTCCAGCTTGACGGTGACGGCCAGCATGATCCCCGGGACATAAAAGCCCTGCTTGATAAGCTTGAAAATGAACCTGTCGATGT